>NZ_JARHXC010000151.1:0-1863 GCF_029222405.1 Microbacterium sp. Kw_RZR3
CGGGGCCCGAGGATGCCACTGGCATCCGGGCCTTCTTTCGTTGCGGCACGTGTTCACACGATGGCAACGAAAGAACCCTGGGAATTCCTGATGAGGTCGTCTACGGTCGAAGAGACCCCCCGTCGATCCCCCCACCCGACGATGTCCGTCGGATTCGCAGGAGACCCATGTCACCCGTGCCTTCTCGGCGACCCTCGGGCCGCACCGCGTCAGCGCTGAGCGCTGCCGTCGCCGCTGCCCTTCTCGGTTCCGCCCTCGCCGCCCCCGCCGCCACGGCCGCGCCGCTCACGCCCGTTCCCACGGCCACCGCCACGCCGACCTCGACGCCGCCCGCGGAGCCCGCTCCCGCGCAGACCGCGGCGCCAGAAGTTCCCGCGCAGACCGCGGCGCCCGAAGCCCCGGTACAGCCTGAGACCGAAGCCCCGGCGAACGCGGCGGAGGCCGCGTCCGACATCACACCGATCCGCGACATCCAGGGCGAGGGCGACAGCACCCCGCTCGACGGTCAGACCGTCACCACGCGCGGCATCGTGACCGCCGCGTACCCGACCGGCGGCTACAACGGCTTCTTCCTTCAGACCGCGGGGACTGGTGGTGAGCTGGGCGCCGAGCACACGGCATCCGATGCCATTTTCGTCTACGGCTCGCGCGCGGTCGCCGAGGTCGCGATCGGCGACTACGTCGAGGTCAGCGGCACGGTGGGTGAGTACAACGGACTCACCCAGATCACGTCGGATGCCGATCTCGTCACCGTTCTCACCGAGGAGGCGGAGCCGGTCACGGCGGCAGAGATCGACTGGCCGCGAAGCGACGAGGAGCGCGAGCGCTTCGAGGGAATGCTGCTTGCGCCGCGAGGCGACTTCACCGTCACCAATACCTACATCACGGGTCAGTACGCCGAGATCGGGCTCGCCGCGGGCACGACGCCGCTGCTCACCCCCACCGAGGTCGCTCGACCCGGCACCCCGGAGCTCGATGAGGTCGTCGCCGACAACGCCGCGCGGGGTGTGGTGCTCGACGACGGCGCGTCGCTGAACTTCCAGCGCTCCGCGACGGACGTGCCCCTGCCGTACCTGTCGCTCACCGACCCCGTGCGCGTCGGCGCCCCGGTGACGTTCACGCGTCCGGTCGTGCTCGACTACCGCTTCGACGCATGGAAGCTCCAGCCGACTCAGCAGTTGACCGTCGAGAACGCCGCCGACGTGCAGCCCGCGACGTTCGCCAACACGCGCACGGAGCGTCCGGCCGACGTCGGAGGGACGGTCCAGCTCGCGAGCTTCAACGTGCTCAACTACTTCACGACCACCGCGGAGGACGTCGGTTGCGAGTCGGTCTACACCGACCGCGAGGGCAACCCGATCACGGCGAACCGCTGCCCTGAGCCCGGTCCGCGCGGAGCGGCGAACGACGAAAACCTGCAGCGCCAGCAGGCGAAGATCGTCGCCGCGTTGAACGCGATGGATGCCGAGGTCGTCTCGCTCGAGGAGATCGAGAACTCCGCTGCCCTCGGTAAGCCCCGTGACGAGGCCCTGTCCACCCTCGTCGCCGCGCTGAACGCCGATCTCGGCGAGGACGCGTGGGCCTTCGTGCCGTCGCCGAACGCCCTTCCGGCATCGGAGGACGTCATCCGCACGGCCTTCATCTACAAGAAGGCGGCGGTCAGCCCGGTCGGCGACAGCGTCATCCTCGACGACCCGGCCTTCTCCAACGCGCGCCAGCCGCTCGCCCAGGCGTTCGCGCCCGCCGGTGGCGACGACGCCGCCTTCGTGGCCATCGTGAACCACTTCAAGTCCAAGAGCGACAGCGACCCGGCTGCCGGAGGCGACAACGCAGCCGGTGACCAGGGCGCCTTCAACGGCGACC
>NZ_JARHXC010000152.1:0-9148 GCF_029222405.1 Microbacterium sp. Kw_RZR3
CGGGGCGGGGCCGTGGCGTCCGTGTCAGGCGGCGAGGCCGAGCGCCTTGCGCAGGCGCGCGACGTGGCCGGTGGCCTTGACGTTGTACTGCGCCTCGACGATCGTGCCGTCCTCGTCGATGACGAAGGTCGAGCGCAGAACGCCCGTGACCGTCTTGCCGTAGTTCTGCTTCTCGCCCCACGCGCCGTACGCCTCGTGCACGGCGTGGTCGGGGTCGCTGAGCAGCGGGAAGGTCAGGCCGTCGCTGTCGCGGAACGCGCGCAGCTTCTCGGTGGTGTCGCGGGAGACGCCGAGCACCGTGTAACCGGCGCCCTGCAGCGACGCGAGGCTGTCGCGGAAGTCGCATGCCTGCGTCGTGCAGCCGGGGGTCTGCGCCGCCGGGTAGAAGTACACGATCACGCGGCGCCCGCGGAAGTCGCTCAGCGAGACGGGGTGCTCGTCCTGGTCGAGCAGGGTGAAGTCGGGGGCGGTGTCGCCCTTTGAGAGGTTCGTCACCCCTCCAGCCTAGAACGCTCGATGGCCTGGAAAGTGGTCAGCAATCGGTGAAGCGAGTCGAGTCGGGCCTCGGCCCCCGGGCCCAGGCGACCGGATGCCACGGCTTCGGCGATCGCGCAGTCCGGGGCGTCGGGCAGGTGCGTGCAGCCACGAGGGCAGTCCTCCGCGGCCTCGGCGAGGTCGGTGAAGGCCCCGAGCACGTGGGCGGGATCGACGTGGCCGAGGCCGAAGGAGCGCACGCCCGGGGTGTCGATGACCCAGCCGGAACCCGCGGGACCGCGGTAGCGCAGCGACACGGCGGATGACGAGGTGTGGCGCCCGCGGCCCGTGACGGTGTTGACGTGCCCGATCGCGCGCTCCGATCCGGTGAGCGCGTTCACGAGCGTCGACTTGCCGACGCCGGAGTGCCCGACGAACACCGTCGAGTGCCCCGCGATGGCCTCGCCGATCTCATCGAGCGGCATGGCTCCCTGCGCGCTGGTGAAGACGCGCAGGTCGATGCCGTCGAAGTGCGAGAGGAACTCCGTCGGATCGGCCAGGTCGGTCTTCGTGACGACGAGCAGGGGACGGATGCCGGCGTCCAGCGCCGCGACCAGGTACCGGTCGACGAGCCGCTCCCGGGGCTCGGGATCGGCCGCCGCGACGACGATGAGCATCTGGTCGGCGTTCGCCACGATCACCCGTTCGACCTGGTCGGTGTCGTCGGCGCTGCGGCGGAGCAGGGACGTGCGCTCCTCGATCCCGACGATGCGCGCGAGCGTGCCTTCGTCGCCGGAGAGGTCTCCGACGACGCGGGCGCGATCGCCGTTGACGATCGGCTGCTTGCGCAGCTCTCGCGCGCGGGTCGCGAGGACCCTGCGCTCGGTCGGCTCGTCCTCGTCGAGCAGCACGGTGTAGCGACCGCGGTCGACGCCGAGGACACGGGCGATCCGGGCGTCCGCGTGCGCGGGCCGACGCTTCGTGCGCGGCCGGTTCGCCTTGGGGTTGGGGCGGACCCGAATCGACGACTCGTCGTACTCGAGGTCGTCGTCGTCGCCGTCGTCGAGCCAGCTCACCCGGTGCTCCGGGCGTCAGCGCGCGGCATCCGTGCCCTCGTCCAGACCCAGCATGGCGTGCCACAGTCCGGCGAACTGGGGGAGCGTCTTCGCGGTCGTGCCGATGTCGTCGATCTCGACGCCGGGGACCCGCAGGCCGATCAGCGCGCCCGTCGTCGCCAGGCGGTGGTCGTGGTGCGCCTTCCATTCGCCGCCGCGCAGGGGTTGCGGCACGATGCGGATGCCGTCTTCGAGTTCGTGCGCCTCGCCGCCGAGCGAGCGCAGGTTGCCGACGAGCGCCGCGATGCGGTCGGTCTCGTGACCCCGGATGTGGCCGATGCCGTGCAGCGTCGTCGGGCCGTCGGCGAACGCCGCGAGACCGAAGAGGGTCGGGGCGAGTTCGCCGGCGGCGGAGAGATCGAGTTCGAGTCCCGCGATGCGCTCGCCCGCCGACACGGTGAGGGCACCGCCCCGGCGGCTCACTCTGGCCCCCATCTCGCTGAGGATGTCGGCCAGGAGCGCGCCGGGCTGCGTGCTGTGGAGGGGCCATCCGGTGACCGTGACGGATCCGCCGGTGACCATCGCCGCGGCGAGGAACGGAGCGGCGTTGGAGAGGTCGGGTTCGATCGCGACGTCTTTCGCGCGTATCGGACCCGCGGGGACGATCCACTCGCCGACCGCCGGTCGTTCGACGTGGATGCCGCGGTGCGCGAGGGCCTCGACGGTCATGTCGATGTGCGGGATGCTCGGCAGGCGAGAGCCCACGTGGCGCAGGTGCAGACCGACGTCGAAACGCGGAGCGGCCAGCAGCAGGCCCGAGACGAACTGGCTCGACTGGCTCGCGTCGATCTCGACCTCGCCGCCGCGCACGTGACCGTGGCCGCGGACGGTGAACGGGAGCGCCCAGTGGCCGCCGTCGTCGATGTCGACGCCGACCTCGCGCAGCGCGGAGATCATCGCGCCCATCGGACGGTGCAGCGCGCTCTCGTGCGCCGTGACGTGGACGTCGCCGCGCGCGAGCCCCGCGACCGGTGCGACGAAGCGCATCACGGTACCGGCCTGCCCGCAGTCGATCGTGACGTCGCCCGAGAACGCGGCAGGCGGGGTGACGAGGAGATCGGGTCCGAAGGGTGAGTCGGTGGCCACCTCTTCGATGCCGACCCCCAGTTCGCGCAGCGACTCGACCATGCGCGCCGAGTCGTCGGAGTGCAGCGGAGCGTGCAGCATGCCGGGGCCGTCGGCGATCGCGGCGAGCACGAGTTCGCGGTTGGTGAGCGACTTGGAGCCGGGCACCGTGACGGTGGCATCCACCGCTGCGTCGGCGACGGGCGCGTTCCACGCCCCACGAGGAGTGGCGGCGGAAGGGGAATACCCGAGACGTGTCATCGGTTCTTAGCCTACTGAAAGGGGACGACACGTGACCGCACTTCTCGAGCGCTCCGGCGTACGCACCACCATCCCGGTGGTCGTCGACACGCCCGACGTAGACTGGCGCCCAATGGACGACACGGCAGACACCCTCCCGCCGGTGGCGGAACCCCGCGCGCAGTTCGAAGAGCAGGCGCTGCCCTTTATGGACCAGCTGTACGCGGCGGCGATGCGCATGACGCGCAACCCCGCCGACGCGGCCGACCTCGTGCAAGAGACGTTCGTCAAGGCCTACGGGTCGTGGGCGACGTTCACCCAGGGCACCAATCTCAAGGCGTGGCTGTACCGGATTCTCACGAACACGTACATCAACACGTACCGCAAGAAGCAGCGCGAGCCGTACCAGAGCGCGATCGACGACCTCGAGGACTGGCAGCTCGGCGGCGCCGAGTCGACGACCGCGACCAGCGCGCGCTCGGCCGAGGCCGAGGCCATCGATCACATGCCCGCGTCGGTCGTCAAGGACGCGCTGCAGTCGATCCCCGAAGACTTCCGCCTGGCGGTATACCTCGCCGACGTGGAGGGCTTCGCCTACCAAGAGATCGCCGACATCATGAAAACCCCGATCGGCACGGTCATGAGTCGTCTGCACCGCGGCCGACGGCTGCTGCGCGACCTGCTGTCGGACTACGCGAAAGAACGCGGCTTCCAGGCCGCGACGGGAGAGAAGAAATGAGCGACTGCGGCTGCGACCAGGCACGGCGCGACCTGGAGGAGTACCTCCGCAACGAGGTCTGCAAGACCGAGGCGAAGGACATCCGGGACCATCTCGAGAACTGCCCCGGATGCCAGGACGAGGCGCTCGTCGCCCGCACGCTGACCGAAGTGGTCGCGCGGGCCTGCAAAGAGACGGCGCCGGAGGAGCTCCGCGACCAGGTGCTCGCCAGACTCCGCTCGGTTCAGGCCGCTCACTGACGCGGACGGGCGGCGGCCGCACGCGGGTCCGTAGGCTGGGGGTATGGCCACGACCGACACGCGCGCTCTCGCTCTCGACGCCACCTCCGCCGCCGACCTGGAGGCCAGCGGCCTCCAGTACGCCCTTGTACAGGCCGACCACGAGGGCTTCGAGCCTTTCCTGCGCGCGGTGTCGCGAGGATTCCTCGGTGAGGATCCCTCCGCGGACGAGGTCGAGAGTGCTCGACGGGCGCTGACGCCGCGTCGTCTGACCGGCGTGTTCGACCGTGCGGGCGTCGCCCCCGAGTCACCCGTCGCGACTGTCGATTCGTGGGCCACCGAGCTCACCGTGTCGCCCGGGCGGACGATCCCCCTCTGGTCGATCAGCGGCGTCACGGTGGCTCCGACCCACCGACGCCGGGGGATCGCCCGCGCGATGCTCACGGGCGAACTGCGCACCGCGGCCGCCGCGGGCTTTCCGCTCGCCGGACTGACGGTCACCGAGGCGACGATCTACGGGCGGTGGGGGTTCTCTCCCGCCGCCTGGGCCTCCGACGTCGTCGTCGACACGCGGCGCGCGCGGTGGACCGGTCCCGTCGCACCGGGGCGCCTGGACTTCGTCTCGCGCGAGAGCCTCCCCGAGCGACTGAGCCGCGTCCACGAGAGGGTTCGCCTCGAACGTCCCGGGTCCGTGCCCGGCTGGGAGGGGCGTTGGCGCGGCATGGCCGGTCTCACCCCCGACGCCAAGGACGGCAACAAGGTGCGCGCCGTGTCCTACCGCGACGCGGCGGGCGAGGAACGCGGCATCCTCGTCTACACGCTCGACCCCGGACCGAACGACGACTACTCGGCGCACGTCCTGAGCGTGCGCGCGCTCTTCGCCGACGGCGACGAGGCCGCAGCCGCGCTGTGGCGCTTCGCGATCGAACACGATCTCGTCGGCGAGGTCAAGGCGTCGCTGCAGCCCGCCGTCCCGCCGGTTCAGTGGATGGTCGCCGACCGTCGGGCCGTGACAGCGACGCTCACCGACCACCACTGGCTGCGCATCCTCGACGTGCCCACGGCCCTGAGCGCGCGCCGCTACGCGCGTGCTCTCGACGTCGTCCTGCGGGTCGAGGATCCCCTCGGCTTCGCCGATGGCGCGTGGAGCCTGCGCATCGACGCCGACGGGGTGGCGGAGGTCGACGCGGCCCCCGCGTCCCGCGACGTCGACGTCGAGCTGTCGGTCGCCGCGCTCAGCTCGCTGCTGCTCGGCGGCGTCCGAGCCCGTGAGCTCGCTGCCGCGGGCCTCGTGCGCGGTTCCGCGCAGGCACTGGCCGCGGTCGACGCCGCTTTCGTTCCGGACGTCGCCCCTCTCCTGGACATCTGGTACTGAGCGTCTCTCATAGGGTCGCCCCGTAACCTCCTGCCGATGTCCGACGCCCCACCCCCCTCCCCGCCGCGGCGCTCGCGGTTCCGGGTCGATCCGCGCGCCCTCGCGGCGGCCCTCGGGCGATACGTACGGGCCAACCCGGTCGCGGTGTGCATCGCGGTGCTGGTCACCGCGTCGGCGGCGGCGACGGGCACGCTCTGGGGTGACGACGCTCTCATCTGGGGCGCGGGTCCCCTCGCCACGTTCGCCTCCGGACGGTGGTGGACGATCGCGACCGCGCTGTTCATCCCGGACTCGCCGATCGACGCGATCACGTCGGTGGTTCTCGCCCTGACGGCGCTCGCCGCGGCCGAACGACTCCTCGGCTCCCGGCGGACCGGCATCCTGTATCTCGTCATCGGGATCGTCGGGCTTCTCGCCGGTGTGGGGATGCACGCGGCCGTCTGGTCGGTGACCGATCTGCGGCCGGTCGTGGCCGCCGAGGTGCCGGTCCTCGACCCCACGACACCGCTCGCGGGTGTCGTGATGGTGGCCAGCGCTTTCGCCCTCACCCTGTGGCGCCGTCGACTCCGCCTGGTCGGGTTCGCCCTGCTCTCGCTCTTCGCGCTCTACGCCGGCGACGCGGACTCCTGGTACCGCATCATCGCGGCCACCATCGGACTCGTCGTGGGTGCGGTGCTCGCCCGGGGGATCGAGCGACGGTCCTGGCATCGCAGCTCCGCGCGCGAGACGCGGACGCTCCTGGCCCTGATGGTCGCCGTCGTGGGGAGCGGGCCACTCGTCGCGCTCATCAGCGGCGGCGGCCGCGGACCCCTGTCTCTCGTGGTCGACGCGTACACCCAGTACGACGACGCCCTCCTCGCGCGGTGCGAACAGCTCTCGGAGTCGGTCTGCAACGAGCAGGTCGCGCTGTTGATGACCCGGGGGCTGGGACCGGCGTTGCTGGCGATCGTTCCCCTCGCCCTCATGCTGGTCGCGGCCTGGGGGCTGCGTCAGGGCCGCCGTGCGGCTCTCGTCCTCGCGGTCCTCACCCTCGTGATGTCCGCCGTCTCGCCCCTCGTCGCCCTGGCGAACGGCCGGCTGCGCATCGATCCGTGGGTCGACGGCAGTGGTGCCGAGTACGTGCTGTGGGCCTTGGCATCCGTCGTCATCCCCCTGGTCCTCGCCGCCGCCCTGGTGGTGGCGCGGCGCCGTTTCCCCGTGCGCGCGACGCGGCGCGCGGCGCGCACCTTCGCCGTCATCGTCGGGCTCGCCTTCGTCGCCATCGGCTCGGGCTTCTTCGTCACCGAGGAGCTGGGGCGGCGCGCCTTCGACCGCGAGATCTCGGTGCTCGACATGCTGGGGCTCACGCTGCGCCGGTTCTTCCCGCCGTCGTACACCACGCCCGGAGCCTCGGGATTCCCGCACCACGGCGTGGCCCTCTTCGCCTACCAGTGGGTCGGCGTTCTCTTCTGGGCGATCGTGATCGCGGCGATCCTGTGGCTGTACCGCCGGGTGCAGCGCCCGGATGCCGACGACGACTCGCTCTACCGGGAACTGCTGCGGCGGGGGAGCGACACCCTCGGTTTCCTCGGCACGTGGGAGGGAAACCGGCACTGGTCGTCGGCCGATCGGCAGAGCGCGATCGCGTATCGACTGGTCGGCGACGTGGCGCTCGCCGTCGGCGACCCCCTGACGCCGCCCGGTGGGCGCCCCGAGGCGCTACGGGCCTTCACCGATTTCTGCGTCGAGCACGGGTGGACACCTGCGTTCTACAGCATCCATTCCGATACCGCGGACGATCTGCGCGATCTCGGGTGGAGGCAGATCCCCGTCGGCGTCGAGACGGTCATGGATCTTCCCGGGCTGACGTTCGCGGGCAAAGCGTGGCAGAAGGTCCGGCAGCCGATGACGCGCGCGGAGCGCGAGGGCTACACCGCCGTCTGGACCCGATGGCACGAGCTGACGGTGTCGCAGGTGTCGCAGGTGACCGCCATCGACGAGGAATGGGTGGCCGATCGCGCCCTGCCCGAGATGGGCTTCACGCTCGGCTCCCTCGATGAGCTGCGCGACCGCGACGTCCGTCTGCTCCTGGCGGTCGGGTCCGACGACCGCATCGAAGCGGTGACGAGCTGGATGCCGAGCTGGACCGACGGCGAGCTCACGGGGTGGACGCTCGACTTCATGCGTCGACGCACCGACGGGCCCAACGGGATGATGGAGTTCCTCATCGCGAAGGCGGCCCTGCAGCTGCAGTCGGAGGGGGCGACGGTCCTCAGCCTGTCGGGAGCGCCTCTCGCGGACGATCCCGACGAGCCGGCGGACGGCGACCCCGGTCCGCTGCGGGCTCTGCTGCGGTGGCTCGCCGAGGTGCTCGAACCCGCGTACGGCTTCGCGTCGCTGTTCCGCTTCAAGGGCAAGTTCCGCCCGCGGTACCGCCCGCTCTCGCTCGCCTACCGTGACCCGCTCCAGCTTCCGGCGATCGGGGCGGCCGTCGGCCGCGCCTACCTCCCCGACGCGTCGCGCCGTGAGATCGTCGCTTTGGCGAGAACCGCATGGGAGGGGCGCCGGTGAACCGTTTCGTGCTGTCCTTCGAACTCATCGACAGTCCACTGCTCACGATCTGCGCGGTGATCGCGGGTCTGGGCGTGATCGCCGTGATCGCGTGGTCGCCGCGGCGGATCGTCCCGACGCTGCTCATCGGCGCCAGCGCGGGCATCCTCATGTACATCGTCGCGCACATCCTGGAAGCCAGGGGACTCTTTCAGGGGCCGCTGCCGGCGCACGCGGCCACCTGGGCCACGGGCGGGATCGTCGCCGTCGCCATCGGTGTCGTGGGCATCTGCCGCCGCCCGTGGGGGCGTCGGGTGGTGGGCGTGGTGACGGTGCTCGCCGGCCTCTTCGCGGCCGCGCTCGGCGTCAACACGTCGTACGGCGTCACGCACAACCTCGCGGCCATTCTGGGCGTGCAGGCCCTCGACCCCGCGTCGTTGCCCGCACCCACCGCGACAGCGGGCGATCCGGCGACGCTGTACCAGAACTGGCAGCCCCCCGCGGGAATGCCGTCGAAGGGCTCGGTGAGCGCCCTGACGGGGGATGCCAAGATCCCGACGGGGCAGTACGCCGCGCGCGACGCCTCGCTCTACCTCCCGCCGGCAGCGCAGGTCGCGAACCCGCCCGCGCTCCCGCTCCTGGTGTTCATGATGGGCCAGCCGGGTTCCCCCGATCCGACCAACCTCGCCAAGGCGCTCGACGCGTTCGCCGCTCAACACGACGGTCTCGCTCCCATCGCCGTGGTCGTCGACCAGCTGGGCGCCCCCGACAGAGACCCCGCCTGCGTCGACTCCGCGACCTACGGCGCCGTGTCGACCTACATCAACCAGCTCGTGCCGCAGTGGGCGGAGGCGAAGCTCAACATCGTCAAGGACCACCGGTACTGGACCATCGGCGGGTTCTCGAACGGCGGGTCGTGCGCCGCGGTGTACGGCGCGAAGTATCCCGAGGTGTGGGGCCAGATGCTCGACATCATGGGCAACGAGTTCCCGGGCTCCGAGCACGTCGACAAGACCGTGGCAGAGGTGTTCAACGGAGACGCGAACGCGTTCCAGGCGACGAAGCCGTCGGTCATCATGGCCGCCGCGCCGCCCGGCACCTACACCGGCCACCTCGCGATCTTCACGTGGGGCAGTGAGGACACCACCTACGGTCCCGGGCAGAAGGCGAACTCCGAGGCCGCCCAGGCCGCGGGATTCACCGTCGTGACCTACGTCGTGCCGGGAGCGGGGCACACCGGAGAGGCACTGGATGCCAGTCTCGCGTACTCCCTCCCCGTGCTGGCCCCGGTGCTCGGTCTGGCTCCGCCCGCGTCCTGACGCGCCTGTGCCCTGACGGGTCGCGGCGTCCTGCGGGGCCATGGACCCGCGCGGGTCGGGAGCGCACGGGCCCA
>NZ_JARHXC010000153.1:0-3734 GCF_029222405.1 Microbacterium sp. Kw_RZR3
CGGTAGCGCGAGCGACCCCGTGACGCCAGCGTGTTACCCCGCGAGGCGGACCTTTGCGGAGCGTGGCAGACGGTTGCGACGTGTGAAACGGAGCCTCGCGAGCGACAGAACCCCGGCTTAGCGTTTCGGGCACCCACCGGCTTCACCGCCGATCCGCCGCACGAGGAGCACGCCATGACCACCACCGCGCCGGCCCCCGCCGCCCGCCCCGTCGCCGCGCCACAGGCTGCCGAGAAAGTCGATCTCGCCCCTCGAGAAGAATGGATGCCATGACCCCCGCGACCCCATCGACGCTGACCATCCGCCCGGTCGAGCCACACGAGCTCGCCGAGGCCGGTCGCGTGACCGTCGAGGCCTACCGCCACAGCTACGACGGGCTCACCGAGAGTTACGTCGCCTCGCTCGCCGACGTCGCCGGCCGCCTGGCTCACGGCGAGGTGTGGGTGGCCGTGAACGCCTCGGGCGAGATCGTGGGCACGGTGTGGGTCCCGCGACCCGGGGAACGGCTGTCACCCCTCGCGCGCGACGGCGAACTCGACTTCCGCCAGCTGGCGGTGGCCCCCTCGGCGCGCGGTCGCGGGGTCGGCGAGGCACTCACCCGCCACGTCATCGATCTCGCGCGCGCTCGGGGAGCGCGGCGGGTCGTCATGAACAGCGGCCCCGAGATGATCGGCGCGCATGCGCTGTACCTCAAGCTCGGGTTCCGGCGCCTGACCGAGCGGGAGCACCCGGTCGAGGTGGAGCCGGGGCGGTTCCTCGACCTGCGGGCTTTCGGGTTCGAGCTCTGAGCGGCGACGAACGTCGCGGGGGAGCGGCGGTGACTCGGGTCCGGATGAAGGCGAAGACCGTCGACAGCTCAGCTGTCGTGGACGACCGCGGTCAGCTCCGTCAGCAGATCGCGCGCGAGGAACCCGATGCCGACACGTTCGGTGAGCCGGTCGCCCGCCCGCGCGTGCGTCCAGCCACCCCAGACTGCCGCGCGCTCCGGTTCCATGCCGAGGGCGGCGAACCCGGCGATCGCGCCCGCCAGCACGTCGCCGCTCCCGGCCGTGCCCAAGCCCGAGCCCCCGGGCTCTGCTCGCCACGCCCGTCCGTCCGGGGTGGCCACGGTCGCGAAGCAGTGCACCACCGCCGAGAAACGATCGGCGATCTCGCGCACATCGGCGACCCGGTCGTCCCCCAGATCGCGCCCGAGCAGCAGCGCCGCTTCTTCTTCGTTCGCGTTGATGATGAGTTCGTCCGGCAGGATGCCGCGGTCCACATCGGGCAGGATGCCGAGCGCGAAGGCATCCAGCACGAGCCTGTCGATATCCGCGTCGGCGACGGCGAGGAGCGCCGCGCGAGTGGCATCCGGATCATCGAAACCGGGCCCGAGGAGAACCGCATCGGCGGACTCGACCGCGGAACGCAGGTGCTCGTCGAGCGGCTGCGATCCGGCCGGGAGCGTGTAGACGCCGGCCTCCGGAATCGCCGGTCCGAGCGGCGGCGCGACGTCGGCGGGGACGGCCAGACCCACGCGGCCCGCGCCCACGCGCAGCGTCGCCTCGGCCGACAGCAGGACACCGCCCGGTGACCGGGTCGAGCCGCCCACGACGACGACCTGGCCCCGCGACTTCTTCGACCCGCCGGGTTCAGGGAGGCCCCACTCGCGCAGCAGCGACAGCGTGACGTTCTCAGTGCTCGAGGCCATCGTCTTCTCCCGAGTGGACGGTGATGTCGGCGCCCTCGACGGCCAGGTGCTCGACCGACGAGAACGTCGTGAGCTGCCACCCCTTCTCACCACGCAAGAGCCCACCGCGGACGAGCCCACCGCGGACGAGCTCTGTCACCGAGGCGTTGCGCACGGTGTTCTCGGCGGCGAACGACAGCAGCTCCGTCTCGTCGAGGGGCAGCAGCACCGCGAGGATCAGCATCACGACGGCGTCGTGCGCGACGACCATCACGGTCTCGGCGGGGCGATCGAGATTCTCGCCGAGGAACGACCGCAGTCGCAGAGCGACATCGGCCCACGACTCGCCCCCGGGTGGCCGGTGGTAGTACTTGCCGAGATGGCGCCGCCGCGCCGCCTCTTCGGGGTGGAACTCCCGCACCCCGCGTGACGTCAACAGATCCAGGATGCCGAGCTCCCGGTCGCGCAGCCGGTCGTCGACGCGCGTGCGGGTCGAGAGCGCTGTGTCGTCGACCGCGAGGGCGAGGGTCTGCCGCGCGCGGAGGTACGGCGAGACCCAGTATTCGTCGATGCGTCCCGCGCCCTCCCACCACGTGCGCAGCGTCCGCGCCTGATCCTCCCCCGTCGTTGAGAGGGCGACGTCGGCGTCGCGGACGTCGAGGTCGATCGTGGGCGAGCCCTCGCGCTCCGCTCTCGAGGCGGCGACGTTGCCCTCGCTCTCGCCGTGGCGGACCAGCAGGAGTCGGGTGACGGTCATGGCGTCACGCTAGGTCGACGAAGCCGTCCCGCGCAGGGGCGTTGACACGGCACGAGGTCTCCTCCGACGTTCCCCGGACGTCGAGCGCCGACACGAGGCACCGGTACAGCTCGCTGTCGCGCAGCAAGTCGGCTTGCGTTCCGCGCGCGAGGCGCGGGAGAACGACAAGACGTGACCGGCGTCCTGCTCGTCTACCGTGCTCTCGAAGAACCAGGCCTCCTTCGTCCTCTCCGCGCCGACATTCGAGGGCGGACTGCAACAGCACGTTCGATGGAAGTCTTGGGGGCCCAGATCACACGATTGGCGAGATGTTCTGTTCCGCTCCCACACGGCGGAGGTCCTGCACGGTCTGTTCGGGCAGGATGAGTCCTCCCGCGGCTGCGACGGCCTCGGCGGAGCGATCTTCGAGCTCGCCGGGGTAGAACACCTCGGAATGGCCCTGCGCGAGCGGCACCGACTTCGCCTCGTCGACGAGCGCGGCGACACTGGCGCGGTAGTGCTCCACATCCGCGGCGGTCTCGACGTCGATGGCGATGAACATGTGTCCGGCACCGCTGCGCGCGTTCGGTTCGTACGGGCCGTGCACGCCGGTGCCGACGGCGCTGCCGGTCAGGGCGCCCGAGAGCACGTCCATCATGAAGGTGATCGCGTACCCCTTGTGCCCGGCCATGGGCAGGATCACCCCGTGCACCGCTTCAGCGGCATCCGTCGTGCGTGCGCCCTCGGGGGTGAGCGCCCAGGTGTCGGGAATGGGCTCGCCTTTCTGGCGCGCGAGGTAGATCTTGCCGCGCGCGACGGCGGTGTTCGCGATGTCGACCGCGACGACCTTGTCGCCGTAGGGGGCGGCGATCGACCAGGGGTTCGTGCCGAGTCGCTTCTCGCGCCCGCCCCAAGGGGCCATGGCGGGCGAGGCGTTCGTGGTGAGGATGGCGGCGCAGCCGTCGTGCGCGGCGCGGCGGGTGAAGTACATCGCCGTGCCGAAGTGGTTGGAGTTGCGCACGCCCACGAGCCCGACGCCGTGCTGCTTCGCGCGACGCACGGCTTCGATGCGGGCGCGTTCGGTGAGCACCTGACCCATGCCGTCGTGGCCATCGAGGATGAGCATCGCACCGGTGTCGACGACGGTCGTGGGTTCGGCGACCGGGCGCATGGCGCCGGTGCGGAGTCGCTCGAGGTACCACGGCAGCCGCAGGACGCCGTGCGACTGGTGACCCCACTCGTCGGCGGCGACGAGGGAGTCGGCCACGAGCTCCGCGTCGGCGTGGGGGACGTCGACGCTCTCGAAGACGTCGCGCGCGAACGCGCGCA
>NZ_JARHXC010000154.1:0-3615 GCF_029222405.1 Microbacterium sp. Kw_RZR3
CGGTCGTAGATTTCCCCGCATGAGCACCACACTGTGGAACGACCTCGCTCCGGCACCGCGTCCGGCCGGGTGGGGCGCAGCGACCCATGTCGCCGCTGGTCTGTGGCGCATCGCCGACCGACGCGGAGTCGTTGTGGGGCACGTTCGGGCCACGGCGTCCGAGCGCGGCTGGCGATATGCCGCCGAGCGGTTCCACTCCGCGTCCGGCGCCTTCCGACGGCTCGGCGAGTTCTGGTCCGCGGCCGAGGCTCTCGAATGTCTTCGCTACGCGCGATGACCTGCTTTCGGGGCGGTGGCGGAGCGCCTCACACCAGCGCGGTGAGCTCGCCGAGGCGTGACGTCCGGCCCTCGGCGCGGACGTCCGCCCACGCCGCCCCGAGCAGGTCGACTGCGCGATCGAGAGTGGCCGGCGGGGCGGTGAACGGCATCCGCAGTCGCCGATCGTGTCCGCCCTCGGTCGCGAACCGCGATCCGGCCGAGAGGAGGAGACCGCGAGAGCGGGCGTTCATGACGAGGGGCGTGCTGACGGGCTCGCCGATCCCGAGCCAGAGCGACACCCCTCCGTGCGGGGTGGGGATCTCCCAGTCGGCGAAGGTCGAGCGCAGGGCGCGCACCAGGGCGTCGCGCCCGGCGCGGAGCAGATCTCCCCGCTGGACGACGATCTCGTCGAGGCGGGGAACGAGCAGCGTGGCGACGGCCTGTTCGAGTTCGGGCGTGCCCAGATCGTGAACCGGCCGACCGCTGGCCAAGCGGCGGACGATGTCCGTTTCGGCGCGAATCCACCCGACGCGCAACCCGCCCCAGACCGTCTTGCCCAGCGAGCCGATGCGAATCACCAGATCGGACTCGGGAAAATGCGTGGCACGACCCGGTCGGTCGATGTCGAGGTCCGCCGTGGTCTCATCCAGGACGAGGAAGGTGCCGGTCATCTCGGCACCCCCCACGAACGCATCCACTTCCTCGGGAGACATCGAGCGACCCGTCGGGTTCTGGAAGTCCGGCATGAGGTACGCGAGAGAGGGCAGAGTCCGCGCGAAGGTCTGCGCTGCCCGGTCGAGGTCCCACCCGTCCGTCGTCGAGACCGGCACCCCGACCAGGCGGGCGCCCACGTATCGGAAAGCCTCCGCTGCGTGCGGGTAGGTCGGCGTCTCGATCAACACACGGTCCGCGCGATTGAGAAGCACGGATGCCGCGAGGTGGATCGCACTCTGAGCGCCCGTCGTGACGAGGATCTGGTCGGCTGTGGTCGGCACCCCGCGTCGCCGGTATCGATCCGCGATCGCCTCACGGAGAGCGAGCGACCCGACCACGTCGTATCCGGAACGGGCGACGATGGCGCTGGCATCCTGGAGCACCTCGCTGATGACCGCGGGCAGACCGGGCCATGCGGCGGGGCTGGCCTGCTGCAGATCTATCGCGTCCGTCGCGGCCGCCAGGCCCCCGGGATCGTTCCGCGGTAGGGGGCGTGTCACGCTCCCACTCCCCCGCAGGCTTTCGATGTGGCCCGTGTCGCGAAGACTTCGATACGCGGCCGCGACGGTGGTCCGGCTCAGCGACAGCGCCGCGGCGAGTTCACGTTCCGCCGGCAGGGCCGTCCGGGGAGCGATGCGGTTGTCGAGGCAGAGCAGCCGTACGGCATCCGCGAGAGCTTCGTAGGCGGGTCCGTTGCCCCGCCAGCCGCCCAGGGCTTCCGCCAGAGCGCGTGCCGAGATCCGGGAATCCATGAGGCCACGATAGACGAATTGGCATTACGCGCAAAAGCCAATTCCCTGATTGGATTTCCTCATGTCCGAGCGCATTCTTCGTCTCCTCGTTGGCCTGATCGCCTACGGCTTCGGCTGTGCGCTCACGGTCGCAGCCGGGCTCGGGGTCGACCCCTGGACGGTCTTCGCGGAGGGACTCTCGCGCGTCACCGGAATCGGCGTCGGATGGATCACCAACATCGTGGGACTCGGCGTTCTCCTCCTGTGGATCCCCCTGCGCCAGAAGCCCGGGGTCGGTACGGTCGCCAACATCCTGCTGGTCGGCACGAGTATGCAGATCGCTCTGGGATTCCTCCCGCACCCCGACGCGTGGTGGCTCCAAGCACTCATGCTCGTGGCAGGTGTCGTCGTCGTGGCGGCGGCATCCGGTCTCTATATCGGCGCCCGCTTCGGTCCCGGCCCGCGCGACGGGCTCATGACAGGTCTCCACGCGCGCTTCGGCTGGCCGATCTGGGCCTGTCGGCTCGGTGTCGAGGGAACCGTGCTCGTCCTCGGATGGATCCTCGGCGGCACCGTGGGGATCGGAACCGTGGTCTTCGCCCTCGGCATCGGGCCACTGGTCCACGTGGCCCTGCCTCTGCTGGCCACGCGCGACAAGGTCCTCGCGCCCGCGCACGTGTGACGGTGCCCGCGCACGTGCAACGAGAGAGTCCCCGCGCGCCGCCCGTCCGAGGCTGCGCGCGGGGAGCTCTGTTCAGTGCTCGCGGAACTCTGGCCAGTCGCTCCCGGGCTTCAGGTGCGAGTGCAGAGCGTTCTTCGCGATCTCCATCGTGGGGTAGACGCCCAGCGGCTCGTCCTTCCCCGCCATATGCACGCCGTAGCCATCGGCATCTTTCTGGATCTTGCCGACGACACCCGCGGGCCCGTATGCGACCCAGAGGCGTCGCGTCACCGTTTCGGACATGAGTGCTCCTTTGCTCTCGATGGCGGCAGAGTACCTCTGTCCGCCGCCCGCGGCCAGGGCATCGACGCAAGTCGGTGCGATGGGGCCGGACGGCGGAGATATCCTGGTGCACGACCCCCAGTAGCTCAGTGGATAGAGCAGCGGCCTTCTAATCCGCCGGTCACACGTTCGAATCGTGTCTGGGGGACTCGGCTCCGGTGTCGGACCCCCTCACTAGACTGGAGGGATGGTAGGCGCCTCCACGAATGACCGGCTCGTCTGGATCGACTGCGAGATGACGGGCCTCGACCTCGCGGTCGATGAGCTGGTCGAGATCGCCGTCGTCGTCACCGACTTCGAGCTCAACGTGCTCGACCCCGGCTTCCACATCGTGATCAAGCCCGACGCTTCGGCGATGGAGAACATGGGCGAGTTCGTCACCGAGATGCACCGTTCGTCCGGACTCCTCGAAGAGATCCCCCACGGGGTGAGCCTCGCGGATGCCGAGTTCCAGGCGTTGGAATACATCCAGCGGTTCGCGCCGGTCGAGGGAAAGGCCCCCCTCGCGGGCAACACCATCGGCACCGACCGCATGTTCCTGGCCAAATACATGCCGCGCGTCGATCGCTGGCTGCACTATCGAAACGTCGACGTCTCGAGCATCAAAGAGCTGTCCCGCCGGTGGTATCCGCGGGCGTACATCCACGCACCGGCGAAGAACGGCGGACACCGGGCGCTCGCCGACATCCTCGAGTCCATCCGTGAGCTCGCCTACTATCGCGAGGCCGTGTTCGTCCCTCAGCCAGGTCCCACGAGCGACGAGGCAAAGACGATCGCGTCCTCGGCCGTGTCGTCGTTCGCTCACCACGTGTGACATAATTGTTCAGTTGTCCGCTGCGGCAGACACATGGTGGCTATAGCTCAGTTGGTAGAGCACCGCGTTGTGGTCGCGGGGGTCGCGGGTTCAAG
>NZ_JARHXC010000155.1:0-19210 GCF_029222405.1 Microbacterium sp. Kw_RZR3
CGGTGATGTAGCTCGACAGGTCGGGGTCGGAGACCGTGACCACCTTCACGGGGAGGTCGACGCTGGCATCCGTCTTCCCCTCGCCGAGGGCGATGGGGATGTCGATGACGTTGTCGACGAGGTCCTTCAGCGAGAAGTACGTGGCGGCGCGGAAGAAGTTCCCGTCCCGCATCTTCTGCAGCAGGAACAGGTTGGGGTCGAGGCCGCCGACGTAGGTCTTCGGGTCGTTCTCGGCGCGACCCGAGGCGACGAGCGCCTGGTACGCCCCCTGCGCCGCGTCGCCGACCGCCGAGACGACGACATTGGCGTTCGGGTGCTGCGCGAGGAGCGTCGTCGTGACGGACAGTCCGTCGTCGGGGGTCACCGCCTGCTGCTCACCGACGATTTGGAGGTCGGGGCCGGTTTCCTTGAGGCCGTCGAGCAGACCCTTCGTGCGCTCCTGGCCGATCTGCCGCTCCGTCTCGCTGAGAACGATGACCTCGGCGTTCGGGCCCACGTTCTTCAGCGCCCACTCCGCGGCGTCCTTCCCCAGGTCGTAGCCCGACTGGTAGAAGCTGAACTGCAGGGTGGCGTCTTGGTTGGTCATGTCGCCGCCGTACGTGACCCAGTACTTCCCCGCGGCCCGGTACTGCTGCGCGACCGACTCGAGGCTGGCGGGGTCGACGGGGAAAGAGACGACGGCGTCGACGTCGCTGCCGAGGTTCGACGTGAGCTGGCTGACCTGCTTCTGCAGGTCCATCTCGTCGTTGGTGAAGCTCACCTCGACCCCCTTCTCGGCTGCGCGGGCCTCCACGATGCCGGTGATGGCTCCGTAGACCGGCAGCGCGGTGAAGGGGTAGTCGAACAGGATCTTCTTGACGGGGCCGCGCTCGGCGGGAGCGGTGGCCGCGCTCCCGGCGTCGTCGGCGGCGGTCGTGCTGCAGGCCGAGAGGGCGAGGCCGACGATGGCGACCGAGGCCATCGCGGTCAGGCGGAGACTGCGCTTCATGATGCTCCTAGCGGTGAGGTGATGCGGGTGACGGGTGCTGTCGTGCGGGTGGTGCAGGGGGGAAAGCCTGGGGACGAGCGCGGGTGCCGGAACGCGGATGCCGGATCTCAGGGCGTCCACACGCGTCGACCCGAGAACCAGGTCTCGACCGCGCGGGTGCGGACCACCTGCTCGATGTCGACGGCGAACGGGTCTTGATCGAGGACGACGAAGTCGGCCGACTTGCCGGGTGTGAGCGAACCGGTGACGTCGCCCAGCCCCATCGCCGTGGCGGCATTGATCGTGAACACCTCGAACGCCTCGTCGAGGGTCAGCGCCTGCTCCGGCCACAGCGTGCCGGGCGCTCGACCGAGGGGGTCGGCCCGGGTCACGAGCCCTTGGATGCCCTCCCAGGGGTTGGGCGAGACGCTGACGGGCCAGTCCGAACCTCCCGCGACGAGCACGCCGCGGTCGACCAGGTCGCGGTTGGGCTGGACCTGCGAGGCCTCGGGCTGGGGACGCACCTGGGCGATGGCATCCGGGATCACGCCGGGGAACCACAGGAACGGCGAGATGTCGGCCGAGACGTCGAGGTCGACGAAGCGCTGCCGGTCGTCGGGGTGGATGAATTGGCCGTGGGCGATCTGGTAGCGCGTGCTCGAGTCACCCGTGGAGCGCACCACCGCGATCGCGTCGAGCGCGACGCGGACGGCGGCGTCTCCCGTGCAATGGATCTTGGCCCCGAGCCCCTGCGCCGCCGTGCGGACGAGCCACGCGGTCAGCTCGTCGGGAGCCATCGTGGTGACTCCGCAGTGCGCGTGTCCGTGATCGGCGCTCGGCCGGTAGGGGGTGAGGAACGCGCCCGTGTGGGTGGGCGGCACGCCGTCGAGCGCGACCTTGACGAAGTCGGGGCGGTGGTGCGGGGTGCGGAACTCTTCGCGCCGCGCGACGAGCTCGTCACCCACGGGCGTGTTCGCGAAGAGGAACTCGCTCGACAGCAGCGACGACACGACCCACGCGTGCAGATCGCCGGTGTCGTCGAGGTCGCGCAGCGCTCCCATGATCTCGACGGTGGCGGCGGCATCCTGGAACGCGGTGATCCCGAACGAGTGCAGGATCTCGATCGCGCGGGCACTCGCGCGGCGGTAACGCTCGGGGGTGCGGGCGAGACTGCGATCGAGCGCCTCGGTCACCGGGAGCGTCGCGGACTCCATGAGCAGTCCGGTCGGCTCCCCCGTCTCGGCGTCGCGCACGATGTGCCCCTGCGCGGGGTCGGGAGTATCGGAACGGATGCCGGCTGCCGCCAGCGCCGCGGAGTTCGCGAAGCGGTTGTGGTGGCTGTCGTCGGTCAGCACGACCGGGCGTCCACCAGCCGCCTCGTCGAAGCGCGCGCGGGTCTCGGAGCGAGAGAAGTCGTCGAGCAGAACGCTGCCGAACGCCTCGCCCACGACCCATTCGTCGGGGCCCAGTCCGGCGGCGTAGGCGCGGACGGCGGCGAGCACCTCGTCGAGTCCCGCGGTGGGAGGGAAGGCGAGCTGGAAGAGATCGGCCTCGCCGGCCATGAGGTGGTGGTTGTGCACGTCGACGAGACCCGGGACGACGGTTGCGCCGTCGAGGTCGCGGATCTCGGTCGCGGGCCCCGCGATGGCGAGCACCTCGTCGTCCGTGCCCACGGCGAGCAGACGCCCATCGGCCACGGCGAGCGCCGTCGCGGTCGGGCGGGAGCGGTCGGCGGTGTGCACCACGGCACCCCGCAGGATGAGGTCGGCGACGGTCATGGGGTCTCCCGGGGATTCGGCGAGGTCGGTGGACGACCCCGGTACGGCGGAGCGACGGAGGGTGGAGCGGGTTTCGCCGGGCGCGGGTCCCGGGGAGCGGCGGAGCGGCGGAGCGACGGCGTGCGGGGTGGAGCAGCGGTGCGGAACGAGCCGGTGGGGTCGCGTGGTTCCGGACCGGCTGAGGACATCCTCCGCGCATCCGAGCCGCTCGACTTGACCACGGATGCCGCCGCGTTGACGACGGACGCACGACCCGCGCCGGAACCGCTCGGCGATCACGGCTGCACCCCGGCATAAACGCGATCCGCTCGCAGAAACACGCTGTGCACGTGTTTCCATGAGCGGATCGCGTTTATGCGGGGTCGAGGCCGGGGCGGGTCGGGCGGCTGTGCAGCGCCGACGCCGCGGCGGCGCACGCACAGCCCGCGCCGCTCAGCCGTTGATGACCTGGGGCACGCCGAGGGCCTTGAGTCCCTCGACGCCGAACTCGAGGCCGTAGCCCGAGCCCTTCACCCCGCCGAACGGGATCATCGGGTGCACGCCGCCGTGCGAGTTGATCCAGACCGTCCCGGCCTGCAGGCGCGCGGCCACGCGCCGGGCGGCATCGCGATCGCTCGACCACACCGAGGCGCCGAGACCCACGTCGAGGCCGTTAGCACTCGCGATGGCGTCCTCGAGGTCGGAGTACCGGATGACAGGCAGGGCGGGCCCGAACTGCTCCTCGTCGACGAGCGCGACGCCGTCGGTCACGTCGGCCACGATCGTCGTGCGGTAGAACAGCTCGCCGAGGTCGGTGGCCGGCTCTCCGCCGAGCACGACGCGGCCTCCGGAGGCCTTGGCATCCTGGACGAGTCGATCGATGATGTCGAACTGCTGCCTGTTCTGCAGGGGTCCCAGCACCGTCCCCTCGTCGAGACCGCGGCCCATCGGCACCTGCGCGGCGTACCCGGCGAGCGCGTCGACCACGGCGTCGTACACGTCGTCATGGACATACAGGCGCTTGAGCGCGGCACAGGTCTGCCCCGTGTTGATGAAGGCGCCCCAGAACAGCCCCTCGGCGATGGCCGCGGGATCGACGTCGGGCAGCACGATGCCGGCGTCGTTGCCGCCGAGCTCGAGGGTCAGGCGAGCGAGGTTGCCCGCGGAGCTCTCGATGATCCTGCGGCCGGTGGCCGTCGATCCGGTGAACATGACCTTGTCGACGTCGGGGTGGGCGACCAGGCGCGCGCCGGCATCACGGTCGCCCGAGAGGGCGATCACCACGTCGTCGGGCAGCACCTCGTTGATCACGTCGACGAGGGCCAGCACGCTCAGCGGCGTGTACTCGCTCGGCTTGACCACGACGGTATTGCCCATGCGCAGCGCGGGGGCGATCTGCCAGACGGTGATCATCATGGGCCAGTTCCAGGGGCCGACGGCCGCGACGACGCCGAGGGCACGGTAGTGCAGCTCGGCGTACACCTCCCCGTCGTCGACGACCACCTCGGGTTCCAGCTCGGTGGCCGCGGCGGTACGCAGCCACGCGGCGCACGCACCCACCTCGAACCGGGCGTTGGGACCGTCGAGAGGCTTGCCCTGTTCGCGCGAGAGCAGACGCGCGAGCGCCTCGGCGTTCGCCTCGATGCGGTCGGCCGCGGCCATCAGCAGACGACGGCGTTCTTCGTGCCCGACGGAATCCCACCCCGGCTGCGCCGCACGGGCGCGGGCGACGGCGGCATCGACGTCGGCGACCGTGTGCACGGGCGCTCGTCCGATGACCTCGCGCGTGGCGGCATCCGGAATCTCCCTCCCCTGCCCCTCGGGTGCCTGCACGCGCGCGAGGAGGGCTGCATCGTCGGCGTTCGTCGATGCGTCGGCGGCGGATGCCTCGACCGCGGGATCGGCCAGGGCGGGGGTGGGGTCGGACATCTCGGCTCCTTCGGTTCGTGTCCCGGGCCGTCGTGCGGGCCCGTTCCGTCAGCCTCCGCCGCGCGTGCGCGTGGCGCTTGTCCGCCCGCGCGCGCCCCATGACCGGCGGTGCCGCTTCTGCCCCCGCCTCCCTCTCCCTCTCCCCGCTGACTGGCGTCGTCGGCACGGCCCGCCCCCGTTTCTACGAGCGCCCGGCGCACGTCAGCGGAGCGGTCACGACGCCGGGGGGAGCGTGGGCCAGCGCAACGGCGACACCGCCACCCGGCGAGGCGCGGGTCGACGCCGCCACCCGGCCGGTGTCCCCGCACGGGTCGACTCCGGCCGGCGCGGGTCAGCGCAGCGTCGTCTCGCGCTCGCTCCCCGGCTCGAGGGCGAGGAACGCCGCTCGCAGCCGCCCGCGCGCCCGCTCGTACCTCTTGCGCGCCGCCGCCGGCCGTACCCCGGCGAGCGCTCCGGCTTCCGCGATTCCGAAGCCGTCCCAGAGCACGAGCCTGAGCAATTCCTGATCCGCCGGCGCGAGTGTGCCGAGGGCCTCCAGAGCGACGAACGCGTCGTCGCTCACCGGCTCGTGCTCCTCGCGCACGAGGGTCTCGTCGATCCGTGCGCGACGCGCGCGTTTGCGCCGGTGATTCGCGAGCACGTTCCGGGCGATCCCGAACGCCCACATGCGCTGATCCTCGGATGCCACGGGCAACCGCGCGCGATGCCGCCACAGCGCGAGCGCCGTCTCCGACACGCAGTCGTCGGCGTCGGCGCGCGACTCGACCCGGCGGACGAAGTACCGCAGGAGGTCGGGCATCAGCGGGGCGACGGCTTCCTCGAAGCGCCGCCGTTCAGCATCCGGGGTCACCACGAGAGCCCCGCGAGCATCTCGCCGCACCAGGCGTCGGCGGCCTCGACGCCCGCGCGGTCACCCGCCGTCGCGGCACGGGCGACGAGCTTCTCTTCGTCGACGATCCCTCCGCCGTCGGTCGCCACCGTCGCGGGCCAGGTCGCCGCCGTCGTCAACGTCTGCGCAGCGGTCTGTGCGCGAGCGGTGTCGCCGAGCGCGTCGGCATCCAGCCACTCCGCCCGCCAGGCGCACCGCGCGTACTGTTCGAACTCGGACCGGATGCCGGTGACCTGACGAAGCCCCTCACCCTGCGTCGCCGTCCGCTCGGCGATCGAGGTCGCGAAGCGCATGGTGTCGGAGCCGGGCGGCAGGATCGCCTGAGCGGGCCACAGCCCCACCGCGACCTCGACGTAATCGGGCGCGTCGATCTCGATCCACTCGCTGCCGTCGGCCTCGGTGCCGACGGGCTGAGTACCTTCGGGGGAACCGGGGTTGGGCGAACCGAACCAGCCGGTGCGGGCGAGGTATCCGGATGCCGCGGCCACCCCCGGCACCCCGATCGCGAACACCGCGATGATCGCGGCCGTCGGCACGACCCAGCGACGACGCCGTCGCCGGGGACGCTCGATCGCCGCGCGCACCAGGTGCCGCGCCTCGTCGGGGCTCAGTGCGACGTCGCGCGCGGGGTCGGCGGCGCTCAGCGCCGCGAAGGGGTCGGTGTTCATCGGGTGTCCTTTCTCATTCTCTTCACCCCGTACCTGTCGCGACCGCTCCCGAACGTGACACCCCGCCCGGCCTCTTTCCGTTGACTCGCGCCGAATGCTCGCTCGAACGCCGTTTCCTTGAGCATTCGGCGCAACTCAGCCGGCGAGGAAGCCCCTATACTCGATCCCGTCAGGCGCACGAGGTCGTGCGTCGCTGCTCGAAAAAAGGGCACGTAGCGGAGTCCCCGCGAGACACATACGGCATTCATCCCGTCGTCTCGAAAGGCTCGTCGTCATGCCCACCGTCTCCGCGCACGTCGCGCACACCCTCGCCCGCCACATCGACACCGTCTTCGGCGTCATGGGCAACGGCAACGCCTACTTCCTCGACGCGCTCGGCCGCGATACCGGCTCGAGCTTCGTCGCCGTGCGGCACGAGGCCGCCGGGGTCGTCGCCGCTGACGCGCACTACCGCGCGTGCGGACGCCTCGCCGCGGCCACCGCCACCTACGGCGCCGGGTTCACCAACACCCTCACCGCGTTGGCCGAGGCGGTGCAGGCCCGCAGTCCCCTCGTCCTCATCGTCGGTGACGAGCCCACCTCGGGCCCGCGCCCGTGGGGGGTCGACCAGATCGCCCTCGCCGCCGCTGTCGGCGCTCGCACTTACACGGTCGGCCACCGCGACGCCGCCGCGACGATCGTGATCGCCATCGAGCACGCCCTCACCTACCGCCTCCCGGTCGTGGTCGGCATCCCGTACGACGTCGCGACCCGCGAGGCGGGCCCGATTCCGGATGCCGCGGCCCCCGGCGCCGAGCCCCAGGTCACCCCGGAGCACCCCCCGCTGGACGCGTATGCGGACGGCGTGATCGACCAGATCGTCGACGCGCTCGCGACGGCCGAGCGTCCCGTACTTCTGGGGGGACGCGGCGCCTGGCTCGCGGGGGCGGGTGCCGCTCTCGACGACGTCGCCGCCCTGACCGGCGCCCTCACCACCACCAGCGCCCTGGGCCGCGGTCTGTTCTCCGACCCCACGCGCGATCTCGGTGTCGCCGGCGGCTTCGGAGCCCCCGGGGCGATGGAGCTCGCACGGGAGGCCGACGTGGCCGTCGTCTTCGGCGCGGGCCTGAACCAGTTCACGATGCGCTTCGGCGAACTCTTCGCCCCCGGAACGCGCGTGTTCCAGGTCGACCTCGCGGCCGCCGCCACCCACCCTCACGTGGGCGGGTACGTGCGAGCAGATGCCGGAGACGTCGCGCGCGAGATCGCCCACCGCTTGCGCACGCGCGGCGCCATGCCGTCGACCTGGGGCGACGGCCTCGACCTCGCCGTGGCTCGACGCCAACCCGAGGGACAGGGGCTCGGACCCGACCGCCGCCTCGACCCACGGACGGCGGCCGCTCGCCTCGCCGAGTTGCTGCCGTCGGACCGCGTGGTGGTGCACGACGGCGGGCACTTCATGGGCTGGTCGAACATGTACTGGCCGGTCGAATCGCCCGACCGCATGATCATGGTCGGCACGGCGTACCAGTCGATCGGCCTGGGATTCCCGAGCGTCCCAGGAGCCGCGATCGCCCGCCCCGACTCCACGATCGTGCTGAGCACCGGCGACGGCGGCGGACTCATGGCCCTCGCCGATCTCGAGACCGCGGTCCGTGTCGCCGGTGGCCGAGGCATGGCGATCGTGTGGAACGACGCGCAGTACGGCGCCGAGGTCCTCAACTACGGTGTCAAAGGTCTGCACCCCGACCCGATGCTCATCCCCCAGGTCGACTTCGCCGCCGTCGCGCGAGGCTTCGGCGCCGAGGGCCTGGTCGTCGAGACGGTCGATGACCTGCAGGCCCTGGCATCCTGGGTCTCCCGCTCACCCGAAGACCGGGGCTTCCTCGTGCTCGACCTGCGGGTGAGCGCGGCGATCGTGGCACCGTTCTGGGAGGAAATCGCGGCGCGGTAGTGTCGGGGACGTGCGGTACTCGTTCGACTCCCCGACCCCGGCCGAGTTCGCGGCCCTGTACGCCGAGACCGGATGGGGTGAGTGGCCTGCCGACACGTTCGAGCGCGCCCTCGTCGGCAGCTGGGTCGTCTGCGCCGCCCGCGACGACGACGGTGCACTGGTGGGCATGGGCCGCCTCATCAGCGACGGGGCGCTCCACGCCTTCGTGACCGAGATGATCGTCGCCGAGACCGCCCGGGGAGGCGGTGTCGGCGCCGAGATCCTCCGCCAGCTCGTCGCCGAAGCGCATCGCCGCGGCGTCCGCGACGTCCAACTCTTCGCAGCCCGCGGCCGCGTGGGCTTCTACGAGCGCAACGGCTTCGTCCGCCGGCCGCCCGAGGGCCCCGGGATGGATCTGGCCGCTCCGCCCGGCGACTGACCGACCCTCCCGAACACAACGCGGAGATCAGCCGCGCGGCCCGTACCGTGCTGTGCGGTTGCGGCCCGCGGCCGTCTCTTCTCCTGCACGGCGTCGTGATCTGTGCCGATCAGCCCTGGCCGGTGTGGTCGACCGGAAGACGTGTTGTCGTCGCCGAGCGGATCGTATACGATTTCGAATACGACGCGAGGGAGCATCCATGACCGACACCGACCCCCGGTTCACCGCCCTCGGCGCGCGCCCCGGCAAGATCGTGGCCGTCCACCTCTCCTACGCCTCGCGCGCCGACCAGCGCGGCCGCCGCCCGGCCGCCCCCTCCTACTTCTTCAAGCCGTCCAGCTCACTCGCTGCCTCGGGCGCCGAGATCGTCCGCCCCGCCGGCACCGAACTCCTCGCCTTCGAGGGCGAGATCGCGCTCGTCATCGGCGAGCCCGCGCGATGGGTGACTCCGGATGCTGCGTGGTCGCACGTGGCATCCGTCACCGCCGCCAACGACTTCGGCCTGTACGACCTCCGCGCGAACGACAAAGGCTCGAACGTCCGCTCCAAGGGCGGCGACGGCTACACGCCCGTGGGCCCCGAGCTCATCGACGCCCGCGACGTCGACCCCGCCGCCCTCCGGCTGCGCACCTGGGTGAACGGCGAGATCGTGCAGGACGACACCACAGCCGGGCTCATCTTCCCGCTCGCGCAGATCGTCGCCGACCTCTCACAGCACTTCACCCTCGAGACCGGAGACGTCATCCTCACCGGCACCCCCGCGGGGTCCTCGGTCGTCGTGCCCGGCGACGTGGTGGAGGTGCAGGTGGATGCCGGCATCCACTCGACCGGCCCGCTCCGCACCACGGTGGTCCAGGGCGACCGCGCCTTCGATGCCGCGGTCGGCTCTCTCCCCACGGTGGACGACACCCAGCGCACCGAGGCGTGGGGCTCCGCCGAGGCCGCGGGGCTGACCCCGCCCGCTCCCACCCTCACCCCGGAGCTCCGCGCGAAGCTCGAGCGCGTCCCCGTCGCCGCGCTCAGCGGACAGCTGCGCAAGCGCGGCCTGAACGACGTCACCATCGACGGCGTGCACGCCCTCACCCCCGGTAGCCGCTTCGTCGGCACGGCCCGCACGCTCCGCTTCCTCCCCCACCGCGAAGACCTCTTCGCCTCCCACGGCGGCGGGCAGAACGCCCAGAAGCGCGCCTTCGACGCGGTCGAGAAGGGCGAGGTCATCGTGATCGAGGCCCGCGGCGAGACCGGCTCCGGAACCCTCGGCGACATCCTCGCGATCCGCGCCCACGCCCGAGGGGCCGCCGCCATCGTCACCGACGGCGGAGTCCGCGATGCCGAGGCCGTCGCCGCGGTGGGCATCCCGGTGTTCACCGCCGGTCCCCATCCCGCCGTCCTCGGCCGCCGGCACGTGCCGTGGGAGACCGACGTCGCGATCGGCTGCGGCGGCACGACCGTCGAGCCCGGCGACATCCTCGTCGGCGACGGCGACGGCGTGATCGT
The DNA here is from genome assembly GCF_029222405.1 of Microbacterium sp. Kw_RZR3. Lineage (NCBI taxonomy): Bacteria > Bacillati > Actinomycetota > Actinomycetes > Micrococcales > Microbacteriaceae > Microbacterium > Microbacterium sp. Kw_RZR3. The sequence goes on from NZ_JARHXC010000155.1 coordinate 10,059, forward strand.
GCTCCCGCCGGCCCTGGCCGAGGAGGTCGTCGACGCGGCCCTCGCTCAAGAGGCCGAAGACGCCTGGATCGCCGAGCAGGTGGCATCCGGTCACCCGATCGAGGGCCTGTTCCCCATGAATGCCGAGTGGCGCGCCCGCTACGAGAGCGAGGTCACCCGATGACGGACGTGACGGCGAGCAGAAGCAAGTCGCAGCAGGCATACCACTGGATCAAAGACCGCATCGCGTCGCAAGACTTCACCCCCGGCTATCGCCTCGTGCTCGGCTCGATCGCCGGAGAACTCGACATGAGCGTCGTGCCGGTGCGCGAGGCGATCCGTCAGCTCGAGGCCGAGGGCCTGGTGATGTTCGAGCGCAACGTGGGCGCGCGGGTGTCGATGGTCGACGACACCGCCTACCGCTTCAGCATGCAGTCGCTCAGCATCCTGGAGGGGGCGGCGACCGCGCTGTCGGCGCGTGCGCTCACGACCGACGACGTGCGCCGCGCCCGCCAGGTGAACGAGCTGATGGTCGAGACGCTCGAGCACTTCGACCCCCGCGCCTTCACCGCGCTGAACCAGGAGTTCCACGCGATTCTCTTCGCCAAGTGCGCGAATCCGCGCATGCTCGAACTCGTCCAAGCCGAGTGGGCCCGCCTCGGGCACCTCCGCGACTCGACCTTCAGCTTCGTGCCGGGCCGCGCCGCCGAGTCGGTGCGCGAGCACGACAACATCCTCGTGCTCATCGAGACCGGCGCCCCGCTCGCCGAGATCGAGAAGACCGCTCGGCGTCACCGCTCGGCCACGCTCGACGCCTACATGATCCACGAGCACCCCGATCAGGTGCTCGGCCTGCCCGCTTTCTGATTCCGGATGCCATCGGCATCCGCCCCTCCAAAGAAGGAGTTCGTATGACCCGCCGTATTCCCGCCGACCTGCCCGAGCGCATCCAGCACTACATCGGTGGTTCCTTCGTCGACTCGGTCGACGGTGACATATTCGACGTGCTCGACCCGGTGACGAACCAGACGTATCTGCGCGCCGCCGCGGGCAAAAAGGCCGACATCGACCTCGCCGTCGCCGCCGCGCGAAAGGCGTTCACCGAGGGTCCGTGGCCGCGCATGCTCCCGCGCGAACGCTCGCGGGTGCTGCACCGCATCGCCGACATCGTCGAGTCGCGCGACGAGCGCCTCGCCGAGCTCGAGTCGTTCGACTCGGGCCTGCCGATCACGCAGGCACTCGGCCAGGCCCGCCGCGCGGCCGAGAACTTCCGCTTCTTCGCCGACCTGATCGTCGCCCAGACCGATGACGCCTTCAAGGTGCCCGGTCGCCAGCTCAACTACGTCAACCGCAAGCCGATCGGCGTCGCCGGCCTCATCACGCCGTGGAACACGCCCTTCATGCTCGAGTCGTGGAAGCTGGGACCCGCGCTCGCCACCGGCAACACCGTGGTGCTCAAGCCCGCGGAGTTCACGCCGCTGTCGGCATCCCTGTGGGCCGGCATCTTCGAGGAGGCGGGCCTGCCCGAGGGCGTGTTCAACCTCGTCAACGGCCTCGGCGAAGACGCCGGCGACGCGCTCGTGAAGCACCCCGAGGTGCCGCTCATCTCGTTCACCGGCGAGAGCAGCACCGGGTCGCTGATCTTCGCGAACTCGGCGCCGTTCCTGAAAGGCCTGTCGATGGAGCTCGGCGGCAAGAGCCCCGCGATCGTGTTCGCGGACGCCGATCTGGATGCCGCGATCGACGCGACCATCTTCGGGGTGTTCTCGCTCAACGGCGAGCGATGCACTGCGGGCAGCCGCATCCTCGTCCAGCGCGAGGTCTACGACGCGTTCGTCGAGCGCTACGCGGCGCAGGCGGACCGCGTGAAGGTCGGCTACCCCGACGACCCCGCGACCGAGGTCGGTGCACTCGTGCACCCCGAGCACTACGCGAAGGTCATGTCGTACGTCGAGCTCGGCAAGACCGAGGGGCGCCTGGTCGCCGGCGGCGGCCGCCCGGACGAGTTCCCCGAGGGCAACTTCGTCCGCCCCACGGTGTTCGCCGACGTCGCTCCCGACGCGCGGATCTTCCAGGAGGAGATCTTCGGCCCGGTCGTCGCGATCACGCCCTTCGACACCGACGAAGAGGCTCTGGCCCTCGCGAATAACACGAAGTACGGTCTCGCCGCCTATGTGTGGACGAACGACCTCAAGCGCGCGCACCTGTTCGCGCAGAACGTCGAGGCCGGCATGGTGTGGCTGAACTCCAACAACGTCCGCGACCTCCGCACCCCCTTCGGCGGGGTGAAGGCCTCGGGTCTCGGCCACGAGGGCGGCTACCGCTCGATCGACTTCTACACCGACCAGCAGGCCGTGCACATCACGCTCGGTCCCGCCCACAACCCGACGTTCGGCAAGGCGTCGGCGCACTGAGCCCGGCGGCCGGTGGTCGGTGGCTGAGCTTGTCGAAGCCACCGCCGACCCGCAGAACGACCGGTCCCTTCGACAGGCTCAGGGATCTCCACCGAAACCGGTGGCTGAGCCCGACCACCGATGGCTGAGCCCGTCGAAGCCACCCCCGACCCGCAGAACACCCCACGCAAGGACGCGACCCCATGGCAAAGCACACCGAAGAAGAGAAGACCTCCTCCGGCTTCTGGGTGACCCAGGAAGCCCCCATCGTCTCGGACGACCCCATCCCCACCCCGACGGCCCCCGCGCCCGACATCCTCCGCTGCGCGTACATGGAGCTCGTGGTCACCGACCTCGCCGCATCCCGTGTCTTCTACGTCGACATCCTCGGGCTGCACGTCACCGAGGAGGACGGCGAGGCGATCTACCTCCGCTCGACCGAGGAGTTCATCCACCACAACCTCGTCCTGCGCAAAGGCCCCGTCGCCGCCGTGGCCGCGTTCTCGTACCGCGTGCGCTCCGCCGACGACCTCGACAAGGCGGTCGCGTTCTACGAGGAGCTCGGCTGCGACGTGCGCCGCGCGCCGAACGGGTTCACGAAGGGCATCGGTGACTCCGTCCGCGTCGTAGACCCGCTCGGCTTCCCGTACGAGTTCTTCTTCGACACCGAGCACCAGGAGCGCCTCTCGTGGCGCTACGACCTGCACTCCCCCGGCGAGCTCGTGCGCCTCGACCACTTCAACCAGATCACGCCCGACGTCCCCCGCGCGGTGAACTTCATGCAGGCGCTGGGCTTCCGCGTGACCGAGGACATCCAAGACGAAGAGGGCACGGTGTACGCCGCCTGGATGCGCCGCAAGCCCACCGTGCACGACACCGCGATGACCGGCGGCGACGGCCCGCGCATGCATCACGTGTGCTTCGCGACGCACGAGAAGCACAACATCCTGGCGATCTGCGACAAGCTCGGTGCCCTCCGCCGTTCGGATGCCATCGAGCGCGGCCCCGGCCGCCACGGCGTCTCGAACGCGTTCTACCTCTACCTGCGCGACCCCGACGGGCATCGCGTCGAGGTGTACACGCAGGACTACTACACCGGCGATCCCGACAACCCCGTCATCACCTGGGACGTGCACGACAACCAGCGCCGCGACTGGTGGGGCAACCCCGTCGTGCCGTCCTGGTACACCGACGGCTCGCTCGTGCTCGATCTCGACGGCAATCCCCAACCGGTGCGCGCCCGCGAGCACTCGAGCGAGATGGCGGTGACGATCGGCGCCGACGGCTTCAGCTACACCCGCCCGCCCGAGGACGAGGCATCCGGATCCGAGTTCAAGCTCGGCAACCAGCTCTGACCCGCCTCCCCCGCAGCGTCCAGGCATGTCCCACTTTGTGCAGGAACCACCTCCAGAACCTGCACGAAGTGGGACACGCAGCGCGCACCTCCCCCCACCCCCTCGACCCATGTCCCACTTCGTGCCGAAATCACCACGGAAACCTGCACAAAGGGGGACACGCCCGGTTCCACCGACCTCCAGGAAGGACACCATGCTCACCGACGCACAGCTCGACGCCATCGCGGCCGAGCTCGCCGAGGCCGACCGCACCCATTCGGTGATCCCGCGCATCACGGCGAGATTCCCGGATGCCACGGTCGACGACTCGTACCGCATCCAGGGCCGCTGGCGCGACACGCAGCTCGCCGCGGGGCGAACGCTGGTGGGGCGCAAGATCGGGCTGACCTCCAAGGCCATGCAGCAGGCGACGGGGATCACCGAGCCCGACTACGGCGTGATGTTCGACGACACCGTCTACCGCTCGGGCGACGAGATCCCGGTCGACCACTTCTCGAACGTGCGCATCGAGGTGGAGCTCGCCTTCGTGCTCAAGGAACCGCTCGAGGGCCCCGACTGCACGCTCGACGACGCCCTGGCCGCGATCGATTACGCCGTCCCCGCGCTCGAGGTGCTGAACTCCCACATCGAGCTCGAAGGCCGCACGATCGTCGACACGATCAGCGACAACGCCGCCTACGGCGCCATGGTGCTGGGCGACGTCCGCAAGCGCCCCGACGAGATCGACCTGCGGTGGGTGCCGGGCGTGCTCAGCCGCAACGGCGAGATCGAAGAGACCGGGGTCGCCGCGGGCGTCCTCGGCCACCCCGCAACCGGTGTCGCGTGGCTGGCGAACAAGTTCCACCAGCACGGCGCGCGCCTGGAGGCGGGCGAGATCATCCTGGCAGGATCGTTCACGCGCCCGATGTGGGTGTCGCGGGGCGACGACGTGCTCTGCGACTACGGACCGATGGGAACGATCTCGTGCCGCTTCGTCTGAACCCGACCTTCCGCGCGGCTCTCGCGGCATCCGATCGTCCCCTCGCGGGGATGTGGGTGTGTTCGGGCAGTGCCGTCGCCGCGGAGATCGCCGCGGGCTCGGGGCTGGACTGGCTGCTGCTCGACATGGAGCACTCGGCCACCTCGCTCGAGACCGTGCTCACGCTCCTGCAGGTGAGCGCGGCGTACCCCGTGACCCCGGTCGTCCGCGTGCCGTGGAACGACCCGGTCGTGATCAAGCAGGTGCTCGACCTCGGCGCGCAGAACCTCATCGTGCCGATGGTGTCGTCGGCGGACGAGGCCCGCGCCGCCGTCGCCGCGACCCGGTACCCGCCGGCAGGCATCCGCGGGGTCGGCAGTGCCCTCGCCCGCAGCGCCCGCTGGAACCGCGTCGACGGCTATCTCACGGGCGCGGCCGAGCACGTCTCGCTCACCGTCCAGATCGAGACCACCGCCGGAGTCGCCGCCGCGGCCGAGATCGCCGCCGTCGAGGGAGTGGATGCCATCTTCGTCGGCCCCTCCGACCTGTCGGCATCCATGGGTCTTCTCGGTCAGCAGTCGCACCCCGACGTCGTCGCCGCGGTCCACGCCGTGTTCGCCGCGGGACAGGATGCCGGGACCCCGGTCGGCGTGAACGCGTTCGACCCCGCGGTGGCCGAGGCGTACCTCGACGCGGGAGCCGACTTCGTCGCGGTCGGAGCGGACGTCGCCCTTCTCGCGCGCGCCTCCGAGGCCCTGGCGCAGCGGTTCGCCGCCCCGCCCTCCGCCACCATCCCTCGCGCCAGCTACTGACCGGCCTCGGTCGAGCACGGGCCAAGGCTCCGAGCCGCACGCCCACGCCCCGCGCCAACCCGCCCGCGCCCGGCACGCGCCAGCCACGGGCCAAACTCCTGAGTTCTCGCACTCGCCAGCACGCGCCAGGCCATCGAAACCCGCTCCAGGCCCCGTTCTCAGGAGTGTGGCCCGCGCGCCGCGGCGCATACGCCCGAACGAGCCCTCGCCGGGAGGCGGGACGCCCGCTGAGCCCGGACACGCGAAGGGGGCCGGACGATCCGTCCGGCCCCCTTCGTCACGCCTCAGTCTTCGTCGCGTCTCAGTCCTCGTCGTCCTCGTCGTCGTCGCCGATGATCTCGATGTCCTCGACCTCGAGCTCGGGCGTGAGCTGCACGTGCACGAGCGCGTCGGGGAATGCCGTCTCCCCCGCGAACACGACGATGATCGCGTCGGCGAAGATGCCCACGCCGATCGCCTCGAGGTCGGTGCGCAGGTCGATGTCCGCGCTCAGCTCGTCGTCGTCTACCGCCTCCTCGATCTCGGTGGCGATCTCGTCGACGATCGCGCTCCAACGGTCCTCGGTCACCGAGAGGATGTCCTTCAGGTTGGACAGGATGCCGTCGAGGTCGGGCTCGTCCTCGTCGTCGATCTCGGGGTCGAGGTCGACCTCCACCTCGACGCCCGCGGCATCCAGGTGTCCGACACCGATCACGCTGTCTTCGTCGATCTGGGCGTCGTCGAGCAGGCCGCTCTCGGTGACGCGGCGGAGGAGGTCGTTCAGCACGGACTCAGTCATGCACATACGATCCCACGGGGAGAGGGATCCTGCCCAGCCCTTGCACGCGAGGCTCCGTCCGTTCGCTCGGCGGTCGCACCCCGTTCACCGTCAGACCGCGGCGGCGCGCTCCGCGGCCTCGACGACGTTCGTCATCAGCAGGGCGACCGTCATGGGTCCGACGCCGCCCGGGTTGGGCGACACGAAGCCCGCGACCTCAGCCACGTCAGGGTGCACGTCGCCGTAGACGCGGGACTTCCCGGTCTCGGGGTCGGTCTCGCGCGTCACGCCCACGTCGAGCACCGCGGCGCCCGGCTTGACGTCTTCGGCGCGCACGATGTGCTTCACGCCCGCGGCGGCGACGATCACGTCGGCCTCGCGCAGGTGCTTCGCGAGGTCGGCCGTACCCGTGTGGGTCAGCGTCACGGTGGCGTTGATCTCGCGACGCGTCAGCAGCAGGCCGATCGAACGCCCGATCGTGACGCCGCGGCCGACGACCACGACCTCCTTGCCCTTCAGGTCGTAGTCGTTGCGCAGCAGCAGCTCGATCACACCGCGTGGGGTGCACGGCAGGGGCGTGAGGATCGGCGCGTTGACGTTGAGCACGAGGCGCCCGAGGTTCGTGGGGTGGAGGCCGTCGGCATCCTTGGCCGGATCGATGCGCTCGAGGATCGCATCGGTGTCGATGTGCTTCGGCAACGGCAGCTGCACGATGTAGCCGTGGCAGGCGGGGTCGGCGTTGAGGCGGTCGATGACGGCCTCGACCTCTTCCTGGGTGGACTCCGCGGGCAGTTCGACCTGGATCGAGTTCATGCCGATGGCCTCGGACTGCTTGTGCTTCATGCCGACGTACAGCTGCGAGGCGGGGTCGGCTCCGACGAGCACCGTCGCGATGCCCGGAACGATCCCCTTCTCCCGCAGAGCGGCGACGCGCTCGGTGAGCTCCGCCTTGATCGCCGCCGACGCGGCCTTACCGTCGAGAATCGTCGCCGTCATGGCATCCCTCTTCCTGGGTGTCGATGGGTCGTGCGGGGTGTGCCCACGCATAAACGCTTCCTGCTCACATAAACGCGCGCTGCGCGTGTTTCTGTGCGCGAATCGTGTTTATGCGTGGGTGATCGGGGCGGTACGGGTTGCGGACCACCCGGGGGCGGGCGATGGCCGCGCCTCGACCCGAGGAGCCGCGATCCCGAGCCCTCCGTGACGCATAAACGCCATCCACTCACGTAAACGCGCTGTCCCCGTGTTTCCGCGCGTGGATCGCGTTTATGCGTGGGCCTGGCGGCCACCCGCAGGACGCGAGCACCGGATGCCGAGACGGGACCGCCGCGACGACGGCCCCGCCCCGGCGGGGCTCACTGCTGCAGGTCGGGGTACAGCGGGAACGCGTCGGTCAGCTTCGCCACACGCGCGCGCAGGGCCTCGACGTCGGCACCGGGGATCAGCGCGAGGGCGATGATGTCGGCCACCTCGGTGAACTCGGCATCGCCGAAGCCGCGGGTCGCGAGCGCCGGGGTGCCGATGCGCAGGCCCGAGGTCACCATCGGCGGACGCGGGTCGTTCGGCACCGCGTTGCGGTTGACCGTGATGTGGATGTCGTGCAGCAGGTCTTCGGCCTGCTTGCCGTCGATCTCGGCCTCGCGGAGGTCCACGAGCACGAGGTGCACGTCGGTGCCGCCCGAGCGCACGGCGATGCCGGCGTTCTTGACGTCGTCCTGGGTGAGACGGTCCGCGAGGATCGCCGCACCGCGGAGGGTGCGCTCCTGGCGCTCCTTGAACTCCGGCGTCATCGCGAGCTTGAACGCGGTCGCCTTCGCGGCGATCACGTGCATGAGCGGGCCGCCCTGCTGCCCGGGGAAGACCGCGGTGTTGATCTTCTTCGCCAGCGCCTCGTCGTTGGTGAGGATGAGGCCCGAACGGGGGCCGCCGATCGTCTTGTGCACGGTGGTCGAGACGACGTGCGCGTGCGGGATGGGGCTCGGGTGAACGCCCGCGGCGACGAGACCGGCGAAGTGCGCCATGTCGACCCACAGCAGCGCACCCACCTCGTCGGCGATCGCGCGGAAGGCCGCGAAGTCGAGCTGACGCGGGTAGGCCGACCAGCCGGCGATGATGACCTTCGGCTTGTGCTCGACGGCGAGGCGGCGCACCTCGTCCATGTCGATGACGCTGGTCTCGGGGTCGACGCCGTAGGCGACGATGTCGTAGAGACGGCCCGAGAAGTTGATCTTCATGCCGTGCGTCAGGTGGCCGCCCTGGTCGAGGGCGAGGCCGAGCAGCGTGTCGCCGGGGCGCGCGATCGCGTGCAGCACGGCGGCGTTCGCCGAGGCACCCGAGTGCGGCTGGACGTTCGCGAACTCCGCGCCGAACAGCTGCTTCGCCCGCTCGATCGCGAGCGACTCGGCGACGTCGACCTCTTCGCAGCCGCCGTAGTAGCGGCGACCCGGGTAGCCCTCGGCGTACTTGTTGGTCAGCACCGAGCCCTGCGACTGCAGCACCGAGACGGGAACGAAGTTCTCCGACGCGATCATCTCGAGGAATCCGCGCTGACGGTTCAGCTCGCGCTCGAGCACCTCGGCGATCTCGGGGTCGACCTCGGAGAGGGGGGCGTTGAAATACGGATCGGTCATGCGATCTCCTTGACGATGGTTCCGGATGCCACGGACTCGGCGAGTCCGCGGAGATACCGCATCGACCCAGGCGTGCGGTCGAATACCGTCAAGCGGTCGCTCCCCGGTGGTGTCCCACCTCAACGCCAGTCGCGACGGTGCCACTTTAGCGGGTAAAGGCGACCGCGCCCCACGGGTCCCGGCATCCACTGTTCCTCCACAGGTTCCGCGTGAAGCAGAGATGGCTGAGCTCGTCGAAGCCACCGGGGCCCCGCAGGTTCTGCCCGAA
>NZ_JARHXC010000156.1:0-13202 GCF_029222405.1 Microbacterium sp. Kw_RZR3
CGTCACACGATGGCTCTCGGCGCTTTTCGCGTCACTGATCTGCGATGCGCCGTCGGGGTATGGCCTGTCGACCCGCTGCATCGGGGAGACGTGCGCAAGCTCTAGGCGGACGGATCGGCCGAGAACGAGGCGAGGCGCTCCACGAGCTCGTGCAGCGTGGCGTCGTCGACGACGAGACCGAGCCGCACATGCCCGCGTCCGCGCGGACCGAAGCCGTCGCCGGGGGCCACCGCGACGCGGGCCTCTTCCCGCAGGCGGCGGGCGAACGCGACGGCGTCGGTGCGCGCGGGAAGGCGCACCCACACGAAGAACGTCCCCCGCGGCTCGATGACGTCCCACCCGATCGCGCGCAGACCCGCGACGACGAGGTCGCGACGACGACGATAGACCTCGACCAGGTCGGCGGCGGCCGACTGATCGCCGCGCAGCGCCGCGGCCGCGGCCTCCTGCGTCGCGCCGAACATCGTACTGAAGGCGTGGGCCTGGTAGCGGCGCATGGCCGCGATGATCGTGGCATTGCCGGCGGCGAAACCGACCCGCCATCCCGCCATGCTGTAGGTCTTCGACAGCGTCTGCACCTCGACGGTGCGTCCGTCGGCGCCGTCGACTTCCAACGCCGAGAGCGGCCGCGCCTCGAAGCCCAACGACGAGTACGCGAAGTCGTGCACGAAGGCGGCTCCCACGCGATCGGCGTAGTCGATCGCCGCCTCGAATGTCGCCGGGGTCGCCACCGCCCCGGTCGGGTTGTTCGGGTAGTTCAGCAGCAGCACGCGCGCACGGTCGAGGTGCGCGAGCGCCGCGAAGTCGGGCTGATGATCCGGCCCGACGAGCGGGAGCGTCGCCGCCCGCGCCTGAGCGAGGTCCACCGCCGACGTGTACATCGGATAGCCCGGGTCGGGAAGCACGACCGTCGACCCGGGATCGGCGAGTCCGAGCACCGCAGCCATGAGCGCCTCGTGTGACCCGTGGAAGACCGCCACCTGGGTGTCGGGGTCGAGGTCGAGCCCGTGGTCCTCCCGGTACCGCTGCACCACGCCCTCCCGCAGCGACGGGCGCGCTGCGTACGACGGGTAGCGGTGGTTGACGGGATCGGCGACGAACCGTTGCATGGCCCGGACGATGAGCTCGGGCGTCGGCAGATCGGGGTTGCCCTTGGACACGTCGATGAACTGCGGTCCCGGGAGAGCCGCGATGCGGGCGTTCTCGGCATCCATCGCCCCCCAGAAGTTCGGGGGGAGGGCGTCGACCCGGGTGGCGGGCGCGAAGTCGACCACCGTCAGCGCCGCCGGTAGCGGCGCGCGAGCGCGGAGCCCAGCGCCTGGATGCCCTGGACGAGCACGATCAGGGTCACGCAGGTGATCACCATCGCGAATCCGTCGTACCGCTCGTAACCGTACGACAGCGCGAGGTCGCCGATGCCGCCGGCGCCGACGACGCCCGCCATCGCGGTGGCGTCGATGAGGCCGACGGTGGCGATGGTGATGGCGAGGATGAGGGAGCCGCGCGCCTCTGGGAGGAGGAACCGCCAGAAGATCTGCAGCGGAGAGGCGCCCATCGACCGCGCCGCCTCCACGACCCCCGCGGGAACCTCGAGCAGAGAGTTCTCGACCAGGCGTCCGATGTAGGGCGCGACCATCACGGTGAGAGGGACGATCGCGGCCCAGACGCCGATGCTCGTGCCCACCAGCAGCCGGGTGAACGGCAGGATCGCCACGAGCAGGATGATGAACGGCAGCGATCGGATGAGATTGACGACGGTCGCGAGAACCAGGTTGACGGCGGTGTTCTGGAGAACTCCGCCTCGGCGTGTGAGCGCGAGGATCGCTCCGAGGACGACGCCCAGGATCGATCCGAGCACGAGCGAGACGCCCAGCATCTGCAGCGTCTCGCCGAGGGCACGGAAGTACATGTCGGGGGTGACGAGCGTCCACTTGTCGCCGTTCATCCGGCCACCTCCTCGAGCTCGACCACGCGCGCGGCGAGATAGCCGTGCGCTTCGCGGATCTTCTCCGGGGAGCCGGTGACCTTCACGATCAGCTGCCCGACGGTGTGGTCCTGGATCTGCGTCATGTCGGCGTGCAGCATGTTGACGTCGACGCCGACATCGCGGATCAGGCCCGTGATGAGAGGCTGCTCGACCTCGGCATCCAGGAGCAGCATGCGCCAGAGTCCGTCGCCGCCCAGGTGCTCAACGACGCGCCGCGGGAGCCCGCGCGGGACGATGGTGTCCACGAAATCGCGCGTCGCGGCGGCGCGAGGACGGATGAAGGTGTCGAGCACGCTCCCGTGCTCGACGACCTCTCCCTCGGCCATCACGGCCACCTCGTGCGCGAGGTCTTTGATGACGTCCATCTCATGCGTGACGACGAGGATCGTCGTGCCGTATTCGCGGTTGATCCGGCGGAGGAGATCGAGGATCTGCGCGGTCGTGGAGGGGTCGAGCGCGCTCGTGGACTCGTCCGACAGCAGGATCTTCGGGTTGCGGGCGAGGGCGCGCGCGATGCCGACGCGCTGCTTCTGCCCGCCCGACAGGTCGCCGGGGTGGTTTCCGGCTTTGCCGCTTAGCCCGACGAAGGCGAGCACCTCGTCGGCGCGTCGGCGGGCTTCGGCGGGGGAGACTCCGTCGAGGCGCAGGGGGAGCGCGACGTTGTCGCGCGCGGACAGGGTCTCGAGCAGGTTGAACTGCTGGAAGATCATGCCGGTGTTCTTCTGTGCCGCGCGCAGGTCACGCCCCCGCAGCGACGAGATGTCGACGCCGTCGACCAGCACCCGGCCCGAGGTGGGCTTCTCTAGTCCGTTGACGGTGCGGATCAGGGTGGACTTCCCCGCGCCGCTGTATCCGATGACGCCGAAGATCGTCCCCGGGGCGACCTCGAGCGAGACGTCCCGGAGGGCCGTCGTGGTGACGGCCCTCCGGGTGTAGCTCTTGGTCACCGCGTCGAAGACGATGCCTCCGCCCGCGGTGCCGCTCACTGGAACCAGGCCGGGAGCTGGTAGCCGGAGTACTGCGGGTTCGCCTTGATGTAGTCGATGAACTCCTGCGATTCGTAGGCCGACTTGATCGCCTGGGCCCACGGAGTGTCGACGTCGACCGAACGGACCGCGACGACGTTGGAGAACTGCACCGGCTGGTTCTCGACCGCGAGGGCATCGTCGTAGTTCAGGCCGCCCGAGACGATGAAGTTGCCCTGGATGGTGGCGAAGTCGACGTCCTGCAGGGCCGGAACCTGCTGGGCGTTGTCGATCGGGGTGATGTTCAGGTTCTTCGGGTTCGATGTGATGATCGACAGGTCGGCGGTGTTGGGGTCGTCGACGTCGGCGAAGTCGATCCACCCCACGTCGCGAAGGATCAACAGACCGCGGTAGAGGTTCGACGGCGAGTTCGGCACGGTGACGGTCGAGCCGTCCGCGACCTCGGCGAGGCTCTCCTTCTTCCCGCCGAACAGCCCCATGCGCGGCGTCGGGATCTGCACGAGCGGGGCGTTGTCGATCCCTTCCTTCGCGTTCACGAAGGAGAGGTAGACGGGGTGCTGCATGATGTTCGCGTCGATCTCGCCCGTGTTCACCGCGACATTGACGACGATGCCGTCGGTGAAGTCGACCGGCTCGACCGTGTAACCCTCGGACTCGAGGATGGGCTGGATGCCACCCTCGAACATCTCCTTGTACGGGCCGGGGTTGAAGCCGATCTTGATGTCGGTCTTGTCGGTGGACGCCTCGGTCGATGCCGGGGACGACGATGCGCCGCACGCGGTCAGTGAGACGGCGAGGGCGGTGGCGGCCAGGAAGGCGGCGGCGGTACGTGCGAAACTCATGGACTCTCCGGGTGCTCGGATGGTGCGTGGCAGTGGATCGCGTGCTGTGCGAGGGGCCGGCTGTCAGGCGCCGAGCCCCTCGGGGACGGTAGCGAGAGGTCTTCGTCGATCGCGAAACGCTGTGTCACACGCGGCAACAGTTCACCCGCTGGACGGTGAGGCAGCGGCGGTGGCACCCGGAGCTCGAGTTCCGTCTCGGGGACGACCGTCGTCCTCCCCGACTCCGCGTGGCAGGAAACGGACGGCGTTCGGCCGTCCGGTGTAAGACGGCACGCGTAGGCTGGGTCGGTGACTGCCGCTCCTTCCGCCCCGACCGGGGGGAGCACCCGCGGTGCCGTGTACGCCCTGAGCGCCTACCTGCTCTGGGGCGTCCTGCCGATCTACTTCCTGCAGCTCAAGCCCACCGGCCCGTTCGAGGTCGTCGCGTGGCGGATCATCCTCGCCTTCCTCTTCTGCCTGATCCTGCTGACCGTCCTCCGCGCGTGGCGGCCGTTCCTCGCGATCGTCCGGCAGCCCCGCCTGATGGGCCTCACCGCTGTCGCGGGCGTGCTCATCTACATCAACTGGCAGACGTACCTGTACGGCGCCCTGACGAACCACGTCATCGAGACCAGTCTCGGGTACTTCATCAACCCGATCGTGACGGTGCTGCTCGGCGTCATCGTGCTGCGCGAGCGCCTGCGGCTCGTGCCGTGGATCGCGATCGGCCTCGCGGTCGTCGCCGTCGCGGTGATCGTCATCGGTTACGGGGCGTTCCCGTGGATCGCCCTGACGCTCGCGTTCTCGTTCGGCTTCTACGGGCTCGTGAAGAAGCAGATCGGCCCGGCCGTGGATGCCGTGAGCGGTCTGACCCTCGAATCGCTCTGGCTCCTCCCGGTCGCGGCGGTCCAGCTGGTGTTCGTCGCGAACCTGACCGGCATCACGCTCGGTACGGCGGGCGCGCTGCACACCGTCCTCCTGCTGCTCGCGGGAGCGGTCACCGCGATTCCCCTGCTGCTGTTCGCCTCGGGTGCCCGGCGCGTCCCGCTCACGGTGATCGGCCTGCTGCAGTTCGTGGCACCCATCATCCAGTTCGCCATCGGCGTGTGGGTGCTGGGGGAGCCGATGACGCTCGAGCGGTGGATCGGCTTCGGTCTCGTCTGGGTCGCGCTCATCGTGCTGAGCGTGGACTCGATCGTGATGTCGCGTCGCCACCGTCGCTCGGTCTCCGACGTCGCAGAACCGGTCTGACCGGCCACTTTCTGCGCTATCCGGCCCGACCGCACGAGGCGCCTACGCCATCGCGGATGAGAGCGCCAGGGTCGTTATGGGGCTGTGACCGCGACGACGCACATCGTTAACGAACGGCAACACGACGAAAACGTGCGTCCGGTTAGGTTTGGGTCACCAGGCGACCTCTTGTGTCGCCCAACGTTCATTCACAGCAAGGAGCACTATGAACGTCTTCACGCGTAGCCGCGCAGGCAAGGTCCTGGGCGGTATCGCCCTGGTTGGTGCCAGTGCGCTCGTCCTCGCCGGTTGTTCGGGTGGCGGCGGCAACGACGCCGCGGCGCCCAGCGCCTCCTCCGGCGGCGGCGCCGTGTCCACGGCCGACGGCACGTTCCACGTCGGAACCATCCTCCCCGCCACGGGTAACCTCGCGTTCCTCGGCCCGCCCGAGGTCGCCGGTGTCAAGCTCGCGATCAAGGACATCGAGGCCACGGGCTCCGAGTTCCCCTTCAAGGTCGAGCTCACCGAGCGCGACTCGGGTGACACCACGACCGACATCGCGACCCAGTCCGCCACCGAGCTCGTCGACGCCGGTGCGGACGTGGTCATCGGTGCGGCATCCTCGGGTGTCTCGTTCACTTTCATCGACCAGCTCGTCAACGCAGGCATCGTCCAGATCTCGCCGGCCAACACGTCGCCCGACTTCACGACCTACGCGGACGACGGCTACTACTGGCGTACCGCTCCCTCCGACGTGCTGCAGGGCCGCGTGCTCGGCAACCTGATGACCGGTGACGGCGCCGCCAACGTCGGCATCATCTACATCAACGACCCCTACGGCATCGGCCTCAAGGACAACGCGACCAAGGCCGTCGAGGCCGCCGGTGGCGAGGTCTCGGTCGCGGTCCCCTACAACCCGGGTGACACGGTCTTCACCTCGCAGGTCGACCAGCTGCTGCAGGCCAAGCCCGACGCTGTCGCGGTCATCGCCTTCGAAGAGACGTCGTCGATCATCCCGCAGCTCGTCAGCACCCAGGGCTACCCGGCGTCGAAGGTCTACTTCGTCGACGGCAACCTGTCGAATTCGTACGAGTTCCCGGCGGGCACTCTGCAGGGCGCCAAGGGAACCCTCCCCGGCAACCCGGCCGACACCGACTTCCAGGCTCGCCTGAAGGAGGTCGACCCCGCCCTCACCGACTTCAGCTACGCGCCGGAGTCCTACGACGCGGTCATCGTCGCGGCTCTCGCTGCGGCACAGGCCAAGGACGACTCGGGCACGGCGATCCGTGACAACCTGCAGTCGGTCTCCGAGGATGGCGAGAAGTGCACGACCTTCGCCGACTGCCTGAAGCTCATCAACGAGGGCAAGGACATCGACTACGACGGTGTTTCCGGCCCGATCACGTTCGACGCGAACGGTGACCCGACCGAGGCGTACATCGGCATCTACCAGTACGGTGCCGACAACAAGTACACCCTGCTGAACACGGAGTTCGGCTCGCTCAACGAGTGACCTGACACCACGCGAGGGGCTCGGATCCGAAAGGATCCGGGCCCTTTCGCATGTCGTGACTACGGGGTGAGGCCGCAGACGGCGGCTGTGGCCGACAGGATCGCGGCGGCGACCGACGGCGATCGTTCGAGCGGGATGACCACGTCGCGATCCTCGACCCGGACCACGAGGTCGAACAGGGTGCCGACCTTGTCTTCGGCGATCGCGTGCGCATCGCAGCGCTGCGGCGTCAGAGCGATCGTCACCGTCGAGGGAGGGTCGTCCGGGCGCACGGTCACGTCCAGCGGCGTCTCGGTGCCGGCGGGGAAGCGCAGCAGGGGAGTGCCTCGCAGGGCGCGGAGTTCGGCGGTCCCCGCCCCGGCATCGCCGGTCGGCTCGATCGAGACCTCGAGATCGATGGTTCCGCCCTCACCCGCTGCCGCCGACGCGGCCGAGATCCGGGCGACGGATGCCACGGCCTCCCGGCCGCATTCGGTCTCAGCCAGACGAGTGAGCACTCCGAGCTCGTCCGTGACGTCCAGCGTCGCGTCACGGCTTTCCCCGTCTTCTTCGAGGCGCAGTACCGCCCGGACGGACGGATCTTCCGTGACGCACCGCAGAGCGGGCAGCGCCACCGGGAGGTCCACCGTCCGGCCCGGGGAGAGCGGCACAGGTCGCTTCGTCTCGCCGCCGCCCGCCTCCGCGAGGACGGGGGAGGTGAGCGTCGCAGACGTCACGACGACAGGGGAGTCGCCGTCGTTCGTCACGCGCAGCTGCACGCGCCCCGGAGCGATATCGCCGCGTTGCTGTACGAGGGCGACCGAGACGGGTGTCGGCGGGGCACTGCTCGCGCATGACGAGAGCGCGACGCCCACGAGGGTGAGCGCCGCGCTCGCGGCATATCGGCGTCGGATCAGGCGGGAGACTCCCGGTTGTCGCGCTTCGCATCCTCATCGGCGGCGAGGGTGCCCAGGTACAGCTCGATGACACGGGGGTCGGTGAGCAGCTCGCGGCCGGTACCGGTGTACGCGTCCTTGCCCTGGTCGAGCACGTAGGCGCGGTGGCAGATCTGCAGGCAGCGGCGAGCGTTCTGCTCGACCATGATGATCGTCACTCCGGCACGGTTGATCTCGGCGACCCGGAGGAACGTCTCGTCCTGGCGCACGGGCGACAGACCCGCAGACGGCTCGTCGAGCAAGAGCACCGACGGGTCCATCATCAGTGCGCGACCCATGGCGACCATCTGCCGCTCGCCGCCCGAGAGCGAGCCCGCACGCTGACGGCGCCGCTTCGCGAGCTCGGGGAACAGGCCGCTGACGAACTCGAACCTCTCCGCGAAGACCTTGGGCCGTTGGAAGAGTCCCATCTGCAGGTTCTCTTCGATCGACAGGCTCGGGAACACGTTGTTGTTCTGCGGGACCATGCCGACGCCCTTGCCGACGAGCTTGTCGGCCTTGAGCGAGGTGATGTCCTCGCCGTTGAGCAGCACGGCTCCGCCGCGGATCTTCACCTGGCCGAAGATGGCCTTCAGCAGCGTCGACTTGCCGGCGCCGTTCGGGCCGATGATCCCGATGAGATCGCCCTGGTACGCATCGACCGTGCACCCGTTCAGGATGTTCACACCCGGCAGGTAGCCGGCGACGAGGTCGTCGGTGCGCAGCACCGCGGTGCGGGTGGTGGTGGCGGTGTCGGTCATCAGAGCTTCCCGTCCTTCTCGTCGGCGATGAGCTCCGCTTCCGCCTCGGCGGCGGCCTCGGCCTGGATGGTCTCGAGCTGCGACGTGGTCATGTCGCCGAGATCGGTGTCGTGGTGGGCGCCGAGGTAGGCGTCGATCACGGCCTGGTCGCTCATGACGGTCTCGGGCGGCCCCTCCGCCACGACGCGGCCCTCGGCCATGACGACGACCCAGTCGGAGATGTGACGGACCATGTGCATGTCGTGCTCGACGAACAGCACGCTCATCCCCTCCTTCTTCAGGTCGAGGATGTGCCCGAGCAGGCTCTGCGTGAGCGCCGGGTTGACGCCCGCCATGGGCTCGTCGAGCATGACGAGCTTCGGGTCGCTCATGAGCGCGCGCGCCATCTCGAGGAGCTTTCGCTGGCCGCCCGAGAGCGATGCGGCGAAGTCCTCGCGCTTGGCGTCGAGCTTGAACCGACGCAGCAGGTCGTCGGCTCTCGTGGTGTTCTCGGACTCCTGCGAGCGCCAGATCCCCGGGATCAGGGCGCGGAAGATGTTCTCGCCCTTCTGCCCGCGGGCGCCGAGCAGCATATTCTGCAGCACCGAGAGGCGCCCGAGCGACTTGGTGAGCTGAAACGTGCGCACCATGCCCTTACGAGACACCTTGAACGCCGGCACACCGGCGAGGTTCGACCCCTCGAAGCTCCAGCTGCCCGTGTTGGGCTTGTCGAAGCCCGTGAGCAGATTGAACAGCGTCGTCTTCCCGGCCCCGTTCGGGCCGATGAGGGCGGTGATCTGTCCGCGCGGGATCTCGAGGTGGTCGACGTCGACGGCCTTCAGGCCGCCGAACTGACGAGTGACGTTGTCGGCGACGACGATCGGGTCGACCTTGGCGCAGCCGGGTCCGACCTCGCCCTTGACGAGCGGATGTGTGACGGTCGTGTCAGACATTGAACGACAGCTCCTTCTTGTTGCCGAAGATGCCCTGTGGCCGGAAGATCACGAGGAGCATCAGTCCGATGCCGACGAGGATGAAGCGCACCTGGCCCGTCTGGGTGCTGGACATGAACCCCAGGATGCCGACGTCGCGCAGTCCCACGATGATGCCGTTGGACAGCGACAGCAGAACCCAGAACAGCATCGCGCCGACGATCGGCCCGAGCAGGGTGGCCGCGCCTCCGAGAAGGAGCGCGGTCCAGATGAAGAACGTCAGCGCCGTGCCGTAGTTACCGGGCTGCACTGCGCGGGGGAGGATGAACACCACGCCCGCGAGGCCGCCCATGACGCCGCCGAGCACGAGCGCCTGCATCTTGTACGAGTAGACGTTCTTGCCGAGGCTGCGCACGGCATCCTCGTCTTCACGGATGCCCTTCACGACGCGACCCCACGGGCTGCGCATGAGCATGAAGACGAGGAGCGTCGCGATGATGACGAGGCCCCAGCCGAACAGACGCACCCACCAGTCGTTCGCCGAGTAGGTCCACGGGCCGATGCCGTAGGTGCCGCCCGGGAGGGGGTTGAGCGCCTGGAACTCCCGGTTGTAACCGTTCAGGCCCTGTGAGCCGCCGGTGATGTCGGTCAGGCCGACCGTCGAGACGACGTAGCGCACGATCTCGGCCGCCGCGATCGTGACGATCGCGAGATAGTCGGCGCGCAGGCGCAGGGTCGGGATGCCGAGGATGAAGGCGAACAGCACCGATGCGGCGATCGCGATGAGGATCGCGAGCCACACGGGGGCCGAGAGCGAGAGGGTCGCGATGGCGAAGGCATAGGCACCGACGGCCATGAAGCCCGCCTGACCGAAGTTGAGCAGTCCGGCATAGCCGAAGTGCACGCTGAGGCCGATGGCGGCGAGGGCGTAGGCCGCGGTGGTCGGGCTGATGAGCTCGCCCGCGGCGTTGTTGAAGATCGAAAGCCAGTCCATGTCGTCTTTCCTCAGCCGATCCGCTCTTTACGACCGAGCACACCTTGCGGCCGGAAGAGCAGCACGCCGATGAGCACGATCAGGGCCACCGCGTACCGCAGGTCGGGTGGGATGACGATGGTGGACAGTTCTGTGATGATGCCGATGATCAGCGATCCCACGAGGGCTCCGAAAGCACTGCCGAGACCGCCGAGGGTCACCGCGGCGAACAGGAGCAGCAGGATCGCGAAGCCCATGTCCCACGTGACGCCGCGGTAGAGGCCGTAGAGCACGCCCGACAGGCCCGTGAGAGCACCCGCCATGACCCAGACGATGCGGATCACGCGGTCGACGTTGATGCCGGAGGCTGCGGCGAGCGAGGCGTTGTCGCTCACGGCGCGCGTGGCCTTGCCGATTCGCGTGCGGGTGAGGAAGTACCCCACAGCGGCGAGCATCACGATGCTGACACCCATGCTGATGATCGAGGTCAGGGTCACGGTGACGGGGCCGATCGTGACGTTGTCGGTGATGCCGGTCGTGATGTTCCGGGTGCCGCCGTCGAAGAAGTAGAGGTACAGGTAGCGCAGGACGATCGAGAGACCGATCGTCACGATCAGCACCTGGACCAGGCCGACCCCGCGTTTGCGCAGGGGTTTGAAGAGCACGGCATCCTGTGTCCAGCCGAGCGCGGCCGAGAGGGCGACGGTCAGCACCACCGCCAGCAGGAGGTTCCAGCCCATCGCGGTGAAGACGTAGAAGATGATCGCGCCGAAGGTGAGCATCTCACCGTGGGCGAAGTTGTTGACGCCCGTCGTCCCGAAGATCAGGGAGATGCCGATCGCGGCCAGGGCCAGCAGGAGGCCGAAGTTGAGGCCGTAGAAGAAGCGCGAGAACAGCGTGTCCCAGATCGATCCGGATGCCGCCGTCCCCTCGCCCGTGGGGAAGAGGACATTGACCGTGTTGGTCGTGCCGATCGTCACGTCGCGGGTGACGTTGTCGGGGTCACGCGGGACGACGCCGTCCGGGAGCGTGTCGACCTTGAGCTCGGCGGTGTACGAACCGGGTCCGGGGACCGAGACTGACCAGCGGCCGTCGGCGCCGGTGGTGCCCACCTCCGAGAAACCCGACCCCTCGACGGCGACCTCGACGCCCTCGACGGGGTCGTCGCCGGCGCGGATGATGCCGCCGATCGTGTACTGGGTCGAGACGTCGCCGGTTCCGGCCGAAGCGGCCGGGGTGGGGGCGGTCGTCGTCTGGGCGCTCGCGGGTGACGCGAGGAACAGGCTCAGGACGGCGACGGCGCTCGCGAGGAACGCCACGAGGATGGCCATGCGGGATAAGGTGCGCGATCGTATCGCGGTGGGGGAGGGATAACCCACGGAGTCTCCAGTTCGGCAGCGCTGACGAAGTCGTCCCGTCAGCTTCGACGGTCGACGCTACGAGCGTAATGTGTCGAGGGTGTTTCACTGACTGCCTCGTTAGCGAACCGTGTCATCACGAGTGCGCACGGCGGCCAGAGCGCTCGGGAACAATTTCCAGGCTCCCGACGCTTAGAATTCCATCGGACGTCCCTTTCACACAGGCGCTACGGCGCAGGAGGATCCATGGAGCAGCACGACCCCTTCGGTTTCATCGGACTGACGTATGACGACGTGTTGCTCCTTCCCGGGCACACCGATGTCATCCCGAGCGAAGCGGACACGTCGTCGCGCCTCACCCGTCGCATCACCGTCGCCACGCCTCTTCTTTCGTCCGCCATGGACACCGTGACCGAGGCGCGCATGGCGATCGCGATCGCGCGCCAGGGGGGCATCGGGATCGTGCACCGCAACCTCTCGATCGAAGACCAGGCGGGCATCGTCGACCAGGTCAAGCGCAGCGAGTCGGGAATGGTGTCGAACCCCATCACGACGACTCCGGATGCCACCGTGGCCGAAGTCGACGCGATGTGCGCGCAGTACCGCATCTCGGGTCTGCCCGTCGTCGACCCCGACGGCGTGCTGGTCGGCATCATCACCAACCGCGACATGCGCTTCGTCTCGGGCTTCGAGCGCCAGACGACCCTCGTCAAAGACGTGATGACGAAAGAGGGCCTCATCACCGGCCCCGTCGGCATCCACGCCAACGACGTCATCGCGACGTTCGCCAAGCACCGCGTCGAGAAGCTGCCGCTCGTCGACGACGAGGGCAAGCTCGCCGGCCTCATCACCATCAAGGACTTCGACAAGAGCGAGAAGTACCCCCTCGCGACCAAGGACGACCACGGTCGCCTGCGCGTCGGTGCCGCCATCGGCTTCTTCGGCGACGCGTGGCAGCGTGCCGAGGCGCTCCGCGATGCCGGCGTCGACGTTCTCGTGGTCGACACCGCTAACGGGCAGTCCGCGGGTGTCATCGACATCGTGACGCGCCTCAAGGCCGACGAGTCGTTCGCGCACATCGACGTCATCGGCGGCAACGTCGCGACCCGCGAAGGCGCTCAGGCGCTCATCGACGCGGGCGTGGATGCCGTCAAGGTCGGCGTCGGACCGGGCTCGATCTGCACGACCCGCGTCGTCGCCGGTGTCGGTGTGCCGCAGGTCACCGCGATCTACGAGGCCGCGCAGGCCGCGATCCCCGCGGGAGTGCCGGTCATCGCCGACGGCGGGCTGCAGTACTCGGGCGACATCGCCAAGGCGCTCGTCGCCGGTGCCGACACCGTCATGCTCGGCTCGCTGCTCGCGGGCACCGACGAGTCGCCAGGCGAGATCGTCTTCCAGGGTGGCAAGCAGTTCAAGCAGTACCGCGGCATGGGCTCGCTCGGTGCGCTGCAGACGCGCGGCAAGAAGACGTCGTACTCGAAGGACCGCTACTTCCAGGCCGACGTCCCCAGCGACGACAAGCTCATCCCCGAGGGCATCGAGGGCCAGGTGCCCTACCGCGGCCCCGTGTCGGCGGTCGCCTACCAGCTCATCGGTGGTCTGCGTCAGTCGATGTTCTACGTCGGCGCGCGCACCGTCGAAGAGCTCAAGACCAAGGGCAAGTTCGTCCGCATCACCTCGGCTGGCCTGAAGGAGTCGCACCCGCACGACGTGCAGATCGTCGTCGAGGCGCCGAACTACAAGAAGTA
>NZ_JARHXC010000157.1:0-443 GCF_029222405.1 Microbacterium sp. Kw_RZR3
CGTCACGCGGAGTTCGGCCGCGACACGCCGTGCGGGGCGGCCATCGACCGGCGTGTCCACAACGAACTCCGCCGGACGGTCCGCCCCGACCGCGCCCGCCCGGCCTCGGAGGACCGGCCTCCCGTAGGCTCGCGGCATGAGCGAGGTCGTCATCACCGTCCGCGGCGAGAGCAGCGCCCGCGTGCGCGCCGAGGAAGCCGCGGTGCGAGTCAGCGTCGTGACGGACGGACCCGCTCGCGGCCCGGTCGTCGAGCGTGCGCAGGAGCGCGCCTCATCCGTCCAGGACGGGCTCGTCGCGCACCTGCGCTCGGGCGAGGTGTCCGAGTGGTCGAGCGCGCGCGTGTCGGTCTGGTCCGACCGGCCGTGGAACAACGAGGGCGCCCAACTCCCCCTCGTCCATCACGCCGCGGTCGAACTGTCGGCCACCTTCACCGACGCCGGAG
>NZ_JARHXC010000158.1:0-3438 GCF_029222405.1 Microbacterium sp. Kw_RZR3
CGTCAGTCACGAACCGGGGGCGTGTGTGACGTCGACACCTCGGCGGTGATGAGGATCGGCAGGTGATCGCTCAGCCCTTGCGGCAGCGTGCGGATGTGGGCGATGTCGAAACCGACCGAGGTGGCGAAGTCGTAGTGCCCGCGGAAGAATCGATACCGCGTGTACGTCCGTGCATCACTCAAGGTGAGCTCGTACCCCTGGTCGCGCACCTTCTGTCCCAGGTTCTCCTTGAAGACCGGGTAGTTGTAGTCGCCGACCATGAGAGCGGGAAGCCCCGGCCCCAGGTTCTGCAGTTCGTTGAGGGCGGTGCGGATCTGGTGCCGCCGCAGGGAGTTCAGAGCGGTCAGCGGGGCTGCGTGGAACGATGCGACGATAACCTCGCGGCCGTCGTCGATGTCGCGCAGACGCACACCCAGCATGCGTTCCTCTGCAGGCTTCAGAACGTAGTCGTGCAGCGACTTCTTCAGCGCGATCGCACGCACCTCCACAGCCCGGAAGGTGTTCTCGCGATAGTAGACCGCCAGTCCGAGGCGATTGCGCTGGGTCGCCTCGGCGAGCCGAAGGCCTGCGATCTCGGGGGGAATGTCTCGTGTGTCGCACTCTTGAAGACACAACACGTCGACCGCGTGCTCGTCGACGAGCTTCGACAGCTCACCGGCGGCGCGGTGCTTGCGGAGGTTGTACGAGATGACCTTCATGACGGCACCAGCCTAGAGCCGCACTCTGTCTCGCAACGGGGGTTGCGGATGCACTCTTGGACGATTCATGCGCCGATGTCGTCGGCATCCCTCCGGTTTCGCGTCTGCTCGGCGCGAGAAGCCAGCAGATCGTCGGCGGGGTACCCCACCTCCGCGAGAACCAGCCCTCGGGCGGCCAGCACCTTGGTATCGGGGGTCCGGCGCCCGTCATCGCGGATGCGGACCACGTCCTCCACGTCGAGGCGCCCCTCCCCCACAGCCACGCACGCGCCCACGAGCGCACGGACCATGCTGTGGCAGAACGCGTCCGCGCGCACGTTCGCGACCAGGATGCCGTCCTCCCGGCGACTCCAGTCGTACTCCAGCAGGGTGCGGATCGTCGTGGCCTCCTCGCGAGCCTTGCAGTACGCCGCGAAGTCGTGCAGGCCGATGAGACGTTGCGCGGCGGCGTGCATGGTCTCCACGTCGAGGCGAGCCTTGACCGTGGTCGTGTGCAGGCGTTCCAGGGGCTCGTACCCCGAGTTGGCGTCCGCGACCCGATACGTGTAACGCCTCCATACCGCCGAGAAGCGCGCGTCAAAGCCCTCGGGTGCGAGCGCGGTGCGGTGCACGGTCACGTCGGGGTACGCGCCCAGAACGCCGCGCACACGGCCTGCGAGGGCGGCTACGGCGTCGTCCTCGTCGCCTTGACGGCGACGGCGCGGCAATCTCGCCTGTTGATCGTCGTCGAGATCCAGGTGCGCGACCTGCCCGGACGCGTGCACGCCGGCATCCGTCCTGCCCGCGACAACCAGACGGGGGTCGCCGCCCAGAATTCTCGCGAAGGCATCCTCGAGGGTTCCCTGCACGGTGCGCAAGCCCGGTTGTCGGGCCCACCCCCGGAAGTGCGTTCCGTCGTAGGAAATGTCGAGTCGAAGACGCACCCCTCCAGCCTACGTCGACCCGGAAACACGACGAAGCCCTCACCCCGGTGGGGTGAGGGCTTCGTAGGCGAGCGGAGCTCAGGCCTTGTTGTCGTCCGCGACGGCGTCCTCGGCGGCAGCTTCGGCAGCGGCACCCTCGTCCTGCGACTCGGCGCCGGCCTCAGCCGACTCGTCGGCAGCGGGGGTCTCGTCGACGACGGTCTCCTCGGCGACGGTCTCCTCGGCGGCGGTCTCCTCGGCCGGGGCGGCAGCAGCAGGAGTCGCGGCGGCCTTCGACGACGAGGGCTTCTTGATCACGGGCTCGAGGACGAGCTCGATGACAGCCATGGGGGCGTTGTCACCCTTGCGGTTGCCGACCTTGGTGATGCGGGTGTATCCGCCGTCACGCTCGGCCACCAGCGGCGCGATCTCGGTGAACAGGGTGTGCACGACTTCCTTGTCGCCGATCACGCTCAGCACGCGACGACGCGCGTGCAGGTCGCCACGCTTGGCGAACGTGATGAGGCGCTCAGCGAGCGGGCGAAGGCGCTTGGCCTTCGTCTCGGTCGTCTTGATGGACTTGTGCGTGTACAGCGCTGCGGCGAGGTTCGCGAGAAGCAGACGCTCGTGGGCCGGGCCGCCTCCGAGGCGGGGACCCTTCGTGGGCTTAGGCATTTCGTGTTACTCCAGTAGGAAGGTTCGGTCGGGTCTGACGGGGTCAGACGGTCTCTTCGTCGTAGCCGCCGAAGAACTGGGCACCGTCGAAGCCGGGCACCGAGTCCTTGAGCGAGAGGCCGAGCGAGACGAGCTTGTCGCGCACCTCGTCGACCGACTTCTGACCGAAGTTGCGAATGTTCATCAGCTGGGTCTCCGAGAGGGCGACCAGCTCGGACACCGTGTTGATGCCCTCGCGCTTGAGGCAGTTGTAGGAACGAACCGACAGATCGAGGTCCTCGATCGGCATCGACAGCTCGTTCGAGAGAACGGTCTCGACCGGAGCGGGGCCGATCTCGATGCCCTCGGCCTCGACGTTCAGCTCGCGGGCCAGGCCGAACAGCTCGGTGAGCGTGCGCCCGGCCGAAGCAACGGCGTCGCGCGGAGCGATCGAAGGCTTCGACTCGACGTCGAGGACGAGCTTGTCGAAGTCCGTGCGCTCGCCGGCACGGGTCGCCTCGACGCGGTAGCTGACCTTGAGAACGGGCGAGTAGATCGAGTCGATCGGGATCTGACCCGCCTCGGCGTACTCGTTGCGGTTCTGCGTGGCCGAGACGTAGCCGCGGCCGCGCTCGATGGTGAGCTCGAGCTCGAACTTCGCCGTGTCGTTCAGGGTCGCGATGACCAGATCGGGGTTGTGCACCTCCACCCCGGCCGGAGCCGAGATGTCCGCGGCCGTGACCTCGCCGGAGCCGGTCTTGCGCAGGTACGCGGTGATGGGCTCGTCACGCTCGCTCGAGACGACGAGCTGCTTGATGTTCAGGATGATCTCGGTGACGTCTTCCTTCACGCCCGGGATCGTGCTGAACTCGTGCAGGACGCCGTCGATGCGGATGCTCGTGACGGCCGCGCCGGGGATCGACGACAGCAGGCTGCGACGCAGGGCGTTGCCGATGGTGTAACCGAAGCCGGGCTCGAGGGGCTCGATGACGAAACGACTGCGGAACTCCCCGACCTTCTCCTCGGTCAGAGTGGGACGCTGTGCGATGAGCACTATGTGTTCCTTTCGATCACGTGCCCGCTATATGACACGTGTAGTGGGGTGAGGTGTTGAGTTGTACTCGCGGGATGCCGTGAGGACCGCGACCGCGGGTCCCGGCATCCGGAAGTCTGAATCGCGCGTG
>NZ_JARHXC010000159.1:0-1646 GCF_029222405.1 Microbacterium sp. Kw_RZR3
CGTCCACGGCCTCAGCTTCATAGCCCAGTGGTTCTTGCGCGGTGCCGCCCTCGACGGTGGCGTGCTCGAGCCCGACGACGATCGCGGATGCCACCGAGACGACCTCGACGGCGGGAAGCGCCTCCGATCGAGCGGTGGGAAGGGTGGCGACGTCCATCAAGCCGGAGGAGGTCGGCTCCGAGGTGCACGAGACGAGCGTGAGCGTCAAACCGAGGAGTGCGGTGGCGCCGGCGAGAGCGGTTCGAAGGGGACGCACGGTTTCGAACCTAGTCGTGCATCGCCGTCTGTTCCCCACTCGATCCGGAAATTCAACCCCCCTGAAACATGACATCGAGCGACATAGCCTGGCCGCATCGGGAAAGACCCGAGAATGACGCGGGAGGAGCCGACATGGGACTCGACGACAAGATCAAGAACGCCGCTGAAGACCTCACCGGCAAGGCGAAGGAAGCCTGGGGCAAGGCCACGGACAACGAGCGACTCGAAGCCGAGGGCCAGGCCGAGCAGAGCAAGGCCAACGTCAAGAAGGCCGGCGAGAACGTCAAGGACGCCTTCAGGTAAGTCGCCCTCCCCGAATGCCCCGACCCCGGCGGTCGGGGCATTCGTCGTTTCCGCCGCTCGTCGTTCCCCCCGCGATAATGGCGGAATGACCGATGCTGTTCCCACCGAGACCCCCACTCCGGTCTCGGGTACCCCCGTCGTCCTGCGTGCCCACGGCTACGAGGCCGCGATCGCGAGCGTCGGGGCCTCGTTGCGCTCCCTCACGTTCGACGGTCGCGATCTCGTCGTCCCCTTCGCTGAGGACGAGGTCCGCCCCGCGTACCGGGGAACGACCCTCGCGCCGTGGCCGAATCGCGTGGTCGACGGCATCCACCGTTTCGGCGGCGACGAGCACCAGCTCGCCCTGACCGAACCCAACCGGGCGCACGCCCTGCACGGGCTTCTGTCGTGGGTGAGCTGGAACGTCCTCGACGCCTCTGACGATGCGGTGACGCTCACCGCGACCGTTCCGGCTCAGGCCGGGTACCCCTGGTGGCTCGTCGTGTCGACGACGTACCGCCTGGATGCCGACGGTCTGACACAGACGGTCCGGGCGACGAACCTCGCGGACACGCCTGCTCCGTGGGGCACGGGTCCGCATCCCTACCTCGTCGCGGGGCCCGCGACGTTGTACGAGTGGACGCTGGAGCTCCCCGCCGACACCGTCCTGGAGGTGACAGCTGACCGCCTCGCGCCGGTGGGACTGGCATCCGTCACCGTCGACGCGGAGCGTTTCGACTTCCGCGAACCGCGCGTGCTCGGCGCGGTCGAGATCGACCACGCGTACACGGCGTTGATCCGGGATGCCGGCGCTCGCGCGACCGTCACGCTCACCGACCCCTCGGGAACCGGCGTGGCGATGTCGTGGGACGAGTCCTGCCCGTGGGTGCAGATCCACACCGCCGATCTTCCCGCGGGACCCGGAACCCCGGGGCACCGCGCGGGACTCGCCGTCGAGCCGATGACGTGCGCGCCGGACGCCTTCAACGACGACTCCTACGAGTACGACACCGGGCTGATCGCCCTGGCCCCGGGCGCTTCGTCCGAGGCCGGGTGGACGATCTCGGCGCGCTGAGGCGCTCTCACGAAGAACCGCCCCGACGCTC
>NZ_JARHXC010000015.1:0-919 GCF_029222405.1 Microbacterium sp. Kw_RZR3
ACCGGCAGCTGCGTCGGATCAGAGGCAAGTCTGACCCGATCGACGCCTACGCCGCAGCCAGGGCAGCGTTGGCCGAACCCGATCTCCCGGTTCCGAAGGTCGCGGACGGGCAGGTCGAAGCGATCCGGCAGTTGCTGGTCGCCCGTCGCAGCGCGGTCAAGGCCCGCACCGCCGCGCAGGTCCAGATCAAAACACTCCTGGTCACCGCCCCCACCCCTGTCCGCGCGAAATACCGCACCCTGACAGACACCGCCTTGATCAGCGCCCTGTCCCGCACCCGCAGCAGCGAGGACACCACCACCGACGCGACCCTGCGCGCGTTGCGGTCCCTCGCCCGCCGCCACCAGTACCTCACCGGAGAGATCGCGGACCTCGACCAGACGCTGGAACAGCTCGTTACCGCCACCAACCCCGCCCTGGCCGCCACCAAAGGCATCGGCCCGGTCACCGCCGGTCAATTGCTCGTCACCGCGGGCGACAATCCCGAGCGTCTGCGCAGTGAAGCCGCGTTCGCCGCCCTCTGCGGCGTCAGCCCCATCCCTGCATCCAGCGGCAAAACCACCCGTCACCGCCTCAACCGCGGCGGCGACCGACACGCGAACGCCGCCCTGCACCACATCGCCCTGTCCCGGATGTCTTACGAACCTCGCACCCGCGATTACGTCGCCAAGAAACGCGGCGACGGCAAGACCACCAAGGAAGCCCTCCGATGCCTCAAACGCGCCATCGCCCGTGAGATCTTCACCCTCCTCACCAGCAACGTCGATGTCCCCCGAATCGACGACCTCCGCCCCCTCCGACAAGCCCGCGGCATCAGCATCGAAACCGCCGCACACCACTTCGGCGTATGGCCCATGAAAATCTCCACCATCGAACGCGGCAAACGCCGCGACGACGACTTCACCCACACCTACCGCCA
>NZ_JARHXC010000160.1:0-1491 GCF_029222405.1 Microbacterium sp. Kw_RZR3
CGTCCAGTGTCGGGCCGCCGGGTTGTGCCGTCCGGCGGAGTCCGTGCGCGACGCGCCGGGGGTCGTCACGTCCACGCGGCGTGTCGCCGACCGACTCCGCGTGACGGTACGCGCCGTACTTCCCGGGCCGTCCCGCAAGTCCGCCGGGATGACACATCGTCCCGGGGTGGCCCGTTCTCCGTCGGTCCGACCTGCTCTCGCGGGGCCGCGCGGACACACGACGAAGCCCGCCCCCGGAGGGACGGGCTTCGTCGAACGGCGGATGCCGCGAGGTCAGGACGCGCGGCGAGCGCGAGCGGCGCGGCGCTTGAGAGCGCGACGCTCGTCTTCGCTCAGACCGCCCCACACGCCCGAGTCCTGACCGGACTCGAGGGCGTACTGCAGGCAGACCTCGGTGACGGTGCAGCGAGCGCAGACCGACTTGGCCTTCTCGATCTGGTCGACCGCGGGGCCGGTGTTGCCCACGGGGAAGAACAGCTCGGGGTCGACGGTCAGGCAGGCTGCTTTGTCGCGCCAATCCATAGGGGGTGCTCCTTGTAACAGAAAAAATGGTCGATTCGGCACCGGCATTCGGGTCCGGTACCCTGGTGGGAACGCGAGCGATTGCTCGCCCCACTTCGCTGTGGGAGCACACGGCTTGTTCCATGCTCCCATAGCGATTCCGCACGATCAAGAGGTAACCGGTAGGTTTCCGGATCGTAACGGCGTGATGATCTCCGCCGGGAGGGCTTTTCCGATGCCTGTTCGCCTCTGGGCCGCGCTCGTTCTGGGCCTCGAAGCCCTCGGCATCCTGGCCCTCGCCGGCTGGCAGGTGGTCGCCCTCATCGGCGGCGATACCGACTCCGTCGTCAGCTCGATCGCCCTGATCGTGCTCACCGTCATCGGTGCGGTCATCGTCGCGGCGTTCGGCGTGGCCACCGCGCGCGGCGTATCGGCCGGACGCTCCGGCGGCATCGTGACCCAGCTGCTGATCCTCTCGGTCGCCCTCGGTGCGATCACGGGGGAGTGGGCCGCGCCCGCGGTCGCGCTGCTCATCGCGGTTCCCGCGGTGATCGGTCTCGTGCTGCTCGTGCTCGCCGTTCGGGCCGCCGCGCCGCGTCGCCGTGACGCTGCCGACGGCGACGGCGCTTGACGTTCGCCCATCCGCGGCGACGACGTCGCAGGGCATCGGTCGGGGCGTGAGCGCCGACGGTGTGGGTCGCGTTTCCTCGCCATAAACGCAATCCGCGCTCATAAACACGCGCTGCTCGCGTTTATGCGAGTGGAGAGCGTTTATGGGTCGTGTCGACCGCGCGCCGTCGCGGATCCGACCGTGCTCGGTGTGGCCGGGGGCCGGGGCCGTGAGCCGGTCCCGCCGAGCGGGCAGGGTCAGCGGTGAGCCCGCCCGCCCTCGCCATAAACGCTATCCGCGCTGAGAAACACGTGCTGCTCGCGTTTATGTGAGCGGAGAGCGTTTATGGGGCGTGTGGGCCGAGGTGCACGGCGCCGCGC
>NZ_JARHXC010000161.1:0-5291 GCF_029222405.1 Microbacterium sp. Kw_RZR3
CGTCGCGCGGAGTTCGTGGCCGACACGCCGGTCCGGAGCGGTCGGGAACGGCGTGTCGAGGGCGAACTCCGCACGACGGCGCGCGTTCAGCGGGCGGGGAGACGGC
Organism: Microbacterium sp. Kw_RZR3; assembly: GCF_029222405.1. Classification (NCBI taxonomy): domain Bacteria; kingdom Bacillati; phylum Actinomycetota; class Actinomycetes; order Micrococcales; family Microbacteriaceae; genus Microbacterium; species Microbacterium sp. Kw_RZR3. Next base: position 107 of record NZ_JARHXC010000161.1, read on the forward strand.
CGGGGCGTGATTCGACGCCCCCAAACCGCCGAATCACGCCCCGAGTTCGGGATGCCTACTCCTCCTCGTCGCGAGCGTCCTCCAGTGCGGCGATCACGAGGTGGGTGAGGTCGATGCTCACGATGCGCGGCTCGTCGCTCACGGGGTCACCGCCGCGTCGGTGAGGCTCGGTGACGGCTGAGGCGTGGCCTCGGCAATCGTTCCGGCAGAAGGTGCCGCGTCAGTCGGGACGGGCTGAACGCGCAGGAACGGGAACGCCGGTGACGTCGCCTTCTTGATGTCCTCGACCGAGTCCCAGCTCATCACGCCCGCCGGGATCTCGTGCAGCGGATAGATGTTCCACGCGTCGGCGGCGCCGGGTGCCGTGTAGGGCACGGGCACCGGACCGCCCCCGCCATAGAAGTAGTTGTCGAAGGGAGCGTTGCCGTTCGCGTTGCCGACGGTCGTGAGCGGAGTGCCGTCCTGATCGAACAGCTGCACGGTCGGGATCGCGTTGCCGTCGGCGTCGAACGCGAAGATGTTGCGCACGCGCTGACCGTCGAGCGACAGCCCCGACGTGTACGGCGCAGAGAAGACGTCGTGCGATCCATCCCACACCAGGGACTGCAGGTTGCCGCCGATCGACGCGAGCGTGAACGGGGTCAGGACCACGGCCACGATGGTCACTGCGGTGCGGAAACCGCGGACGATCACGTTGGGTGCCCATCGTCCACGACCCCACTGCACGCTCACCAGCACCAGCACCGCCAGGAGCACGATGCCCGGGAACTGCACCGCCCCGATCAGATACGCGACCGCACCCGACATCGAGCCGTACCCGGACCAGAAGAGTGGCGCGATGAAGAGATACAGCACCACCGCGCGCAGAATCCACCAGATCGGACGGAGGGATGCCAGCAGGTCGAGCAACCAGGCACCGGCCGGGTTGCGACGGATCTGTGCCTCGACAGACGTCCGGGCGTGCGCGAGACGCTGGCGGAACGGCGTGCTTTTCGCTGCGGGATCATCGCCGCGTTCGGGGAGCCCCGCGGCCGCACGCAGCTCGGCGGCGTAGGTCGCGGCATCCGGAATCGTGAAACCGTCACCGGCCTCGGCGGCCTGATCCGACAGGTCGGCCTCGAGACCGTCGAGCAGGTCGTCGACCTCGTCGACGGGAAGGTCGTCGAGGTGCGCGCGCACCGCTGAGGCGAAGGCGCGGATGTCGTCGCGGACGGGCGTGGTGATCATCGGGCGTCTCCGATCGTGCGCAGCTTCGTGGTCGGGGTGTCGTCGAGGAGTGTGCTCATGGCGGAGGAGAAGTGGGCCCAGCTCGCGCGTTGCGCGGCGAGCAGCTCGCGGCCCTGCGGATTGATCGCGTAGTACTTGCGGTGCGGTCCCCCGTCGCTCGGCACGACGTAGCTCGACAGTGCCCCCGCGGAGTAGAGGCGCCGGAGCGTGCCGTACACCGAGGCATCCCCCACCTCGCCGAGCCCCGCCTCGCGCAGGCGTCGCACGATGTCGTAGCCGTACCCGTCGTCGTGCTGCACGACCGCCAACACGGCGGCATCCAGCACTCCCTTCAATAGCTGCGTCGTATCCACGCGCGGCCCCCTTCGCTTGTCTGCCTCGGACAGTACCACGCAGTGCGCGGTAGTGTGCGGTGCGAAGGCGTGTCGCGATCTGGACGACCCGCCGCGCGCTCGGAACAGACGGATGCTTCGCGCGACGGCGCCGTGGAGGAACGCCGAGGGGGTGGCATCCAATCCCGACGAATGGATGCCACCCCCTCGAGGCGACGATCAGGGAACGACGACCGCGCGGCCGCGCACCTTCCCCGCGTGCAGCTTCTTGTACGCCTCGACGGCGCCGTCGAAGCCATAGCGCTCGACGTGGACGCCGACGGCTCCGCTGCGCGCGAGATCGAGCACCTCGATCAGCTCGCTGCGGGTGCCCCAGTAGGGTGCGCGCACGGCCGCGCCGAACGGGGTCGAGAAGAACCCGGCGGGAAGGATGCCGCCGCCGATCCCGACGATGTGGATGAAGCTGTCGATCCCGGCGACCTCTCGGGCGAGGTCGATCGTCGGCTGCACGCCGACGAAGTCGAAGACCGCGGCGGCACCGAGACCGTTCGTCAGCTCGCGGATGCGATCCGCGGCGTGCTCGTCGGAGGTCACGGTGTGGTGCGCACCGACCTCGCGCGCGAGGGCGAGCTTGTCCTCGCCGATGTCGACCGCGATCACGGTCGCCTGCGTGATGGACCGCAGGATCTGGACGCCGACGTGGCCGAGACCTCCGACGCCGATCACGACGGCGGTGGCCCCGGGGTACAGCTTCTCTTTCGCGGAGACGATCGCGTGGTACGGCGTGAGGCCGGCGTCGGTGAGCGAGACGGTCTTGACGGGATCGAGGTCGCCGAGGGGTGCGAGGTGGCGCGGATCGTCGACGATAACGTATTCGGCCATAGCCCCGGGGCTGCCGAGACCCGGAGGCGTGATGCCCATCTCAGCCGCGTGCGGACAGTAGTTCTCGGCGCCCTTCGCGCAGGTGTGGCAGCGCCCGCATCCCCACGGTCCGTAGATGGCGTAGGCCTCGCCGATGTTCACGCCCTCGACCCCCTCGCCGAGCTCGTCGACGATGCCGGCACCCTCGTGGCCGAGCGTGAGGGGAAGTCCGTAGGTGTACTGCTCCTCGGGGAGGTCCATCACGAACCAGTCGGAGTGGCACAGACCGGCCGCCGTCACCTTGAGGCGCACCTGGCCCGGACCCGCGTGGGGTTCTTCGATCTCGACGACCTCGGGGCCTTTGCCGATCTCGCGATACTGCACTGCCTTCATGGCATCCCTTTCTCTTGTACTCTCCACCGTCCGCCCGGGGGCGGCGCGTGTCGAGGGGGTCGACGGCGTTTCCTCGGCTTGAGAACCCGTCTCATCAATGCACGTGAATGGATTTCGGATGCCGAGACGACACGTCGCACGAGGGCTCCCGGTCCTGGCATCCCGCCGTGAACCCTCGCCCCCGCGCGTGTGCGCACCTACACTGGACGCACCTCCGTCACCGCCGATGGGAGTGCCGTGCCTTCTCCGTGGTCGCGACCGCCGATCTCCCCCGAGACATCGGGGCTGCTGATCGCGCGAGCGCACGAGGAACTTCTCGCGGGCAACGAGGAGGATCGGCGGCTGAACGACGTGCGCCCGCTCGTGCAGGAGTCGTGGCGGCGGTCGTTGGCATCCCTCGTGGGACCGGAGGGACTCCCCTCGCTCGACCTCGCGAGCGACGAGCTCGAGGTGTATCGCCGCGCGCATCCGCTCGCCGGGGTGATGGACATGGTCCGGGCGCTGCTCCTGCCCGGAACGGCCGAGGAATCGGGGGTCGTCGTGGCCGTGGGCGACGCGGCCGGCCGGCTGCTGTGGGTCGAGGGCGACCGGCACATCCGCGCGCTGACGGGCGACATGGGTTTCGTCGCGGGCGCCAATTGGGCGGAGGATGCCGTGGGCACCTCGGCTCCCGGGACGGCGCTGACGCTCGATCGGTCGGTGCAGATCCGCGGTGCCGAGCATTTCAATCGGCTCGTGCAGCCGTGGTCGTGCACCGCGGCACCCGTGCACGACCCGGAGTCGCGGCGACTCCTCGGAGTCATCGACGTCACGGGAGGACCCGAGGCGGTGACCCCCCAAGCGCAACTGCTGGTGGATGCCACGGCTCGGGCGATCGAGAGCGAGATCCTCGTCGCGCGGCTGCGGGCCCAGCAGGCGCCGCCGCCGAAGCGATCGGCGCCGGCGCGGGCCCTGCTGCGCATCCTCGGCCGCGACCGGGCGGTCCTCGAGGTGGGTGGCGGGATGCTCGAGCTCAGCGCCCGGCATGCAGAGATCCTGCTGCTGCTCGCCGTCCACCGCGAGGGCCTGTCTGCCGAAGCGCTGAGCGAAGCGGTCTACGGCCATTCCGCCGTCGAGACGCTCCGGCCCGAGATGGTGCGTCTGCGGCGCGTGCTCGCCCCGGTCGCGCCGCGCCTGGTTCCGGCATCCCGTCCGTATCGTCTTCCGGACGGACTCGAGACCGACGCGCAGCACGTGCTGTCGCTCCTGGACCGCGGGGCGCATCGCGTCGCACTCGCCGCGTACGCGGGGCCCGTGCTGCCGGAGTCAGAGGCGCCGGGCGTCGTCGAGGTGCGCGAGTCGGTGCGCTCGGCGCTGCGCGAGGCGCTGCTCGCCGAGGCGGGGGTCGATGTGCTGCTCGCCTACGCCGAGACCGCGGATGCGCGGGACGACGAGGAGGTGCTGCGGCTGTGCCTCGCGATGCTGCCGGCGCGGTCACCGAAGCGGGCGGGTCTCGTGGCGCGGGTGGAGCGGCTCGAGCGGGAGTGAGGCGTTCTCGCCTTGTGGCCCGGGGTGGCAGAGCGGCGCATTCCCGGCGCGGTCTCCGGCCGGGGTCGGCGTATTCCTGGACTGGCATGTCCCACTTTGTGCCGCTATCGCCCCGATTTCACGCACAAAACGGGACACGCGTTGTGGGGATGATGTCCCGGGGGTGCCCGATGTCGGAGGCCCTCGTTACGCTGAACATATGGACGAAAAGGCGCTCGACATCTTCTCGGCAGCTCGCGCTCGGCGCGACGTGGGGCGCATCCGTGAGGCCCTCGCAGAGGTCAAAGCGGGCGACGTGGCCCGGGTCATCGTCCGATCCCCGCGCTACGGGCTGTACGCGATCGAGGGCACCGTGCGCATCGGCGTGGGCGGGCAGCCGCTCGTCGGCGACATCATCCTGGGCACGAGCTCCGAGATCCAGCGGATCGACGTGGGTATCGAGCCTCCCGAGCCGGCGCTCACGGCCGACGTCGTCGATCCCTCGACCCTCCCCCACGGCACGCCCGTGCGGGTCACGTTCGCCACGCCGACGAACCACACCTTCGCTCTGACCGGGCCGGTGACCGCCGGCAACGATCGCTTCCTCCTCGTCGGCAGCTGGATCGTCGCCGACGATCGCGCGATCGCTCCGCGCGTCATCAGCATCGAGCGCCTTGACGACGTCGACCTGCACGAGGTGAACGTCCCGCCCCTGCGCTCGGTCCTGGTCGACGCCGACGCCTGACGGCGCGCGCGGAACGGATGCCACGGCCTCAGGGTCGTGGCATCCGCGGTTTCTGTTGCCTGCGTCGAGTTGTGCGCGGTGGCGGTGCGGGACCGCGGGCGTCGCGCCGGCCGTCGCGTGC
>NZ_JARHXC010000162.1:0-16047 GCF_029222405.1 Microbacterium sp. Kw_RZR3
CGTCGCGGTGTCAGTGCTTGTTGCCCTGCGCGGCCACGGCTGCGGCGCCCGCGGCAGCGGCCTCGGGGTCGAGGTACTGGCCCGGGCCGAGCGGCTTCATGTCGTCGTCGAGCTGGTAGACCAGCGGGATGCCGGTGGGGATGTTGAGCTCGGCGATGTCGGCGTCGCTGATGCCCTCGAGGTGCTTGACGAGACCGCGCAGCGAGTTGCCGTGCGCGGTGACCAGCACCGTCTTGCCTGCCTGCAGGTCGGGGACGATGTCGCTGTGCCAGTACGGCAGCATGCGGTCGATGACGATGGCGAGCGACTCGGTGTCGGGCACCTCGCCGTCGATGCCCGCGTAGCGCGGGTCACCGACCTGGCTGTACTGGTCGTCGGCGGGCAGGGGCGGCGGCGGAACGTCGAACGAGCGACGCCAGAGCATGAACTGCTCGTTGCCGAACTCCTCGAGGGTCTGCGCCTTGTCCTTGCCCTGCAGCGCGCCGTAGTGACGCTCGTTGAGGCGCCACGAGCGCTTGACGGGGATCCACAGGCGATCGGCCGCGTCGAGGGCGATGTTCGCCGTCTGGATCGCGCGGCTGAGCACCGAGGTGTGCAGCACGTCGGGCAGGGTGCCGGACTCGGCGAGCAGCTCGCCGCCGCGCTTCGCCTCGGCCTTGCCCTGGTCGGTGAGTCGCACGTCGACCCAGCCGGTGAACTGGTTGGTCTTGTTCCACTCGCTCTGCCCGTGGCGGAGGAGGATCAGCGTGTGAGGCATGACTCCATGCTATCGACGCGCGGCCTGCTCCCAAGCGGAGCCTGCTCCCGAGCCGAGCCTGGCATCATGTCGGGAGTGACTTCCTCCCCCGTCGGCCGCCCGACCCGCGGCACGACCGGGACCAATCGCCTCCGCCGGATCGATCGGTGGATCGCTCGGCATCCCGTGCTCCGCCGCACCGAGGATCCGCTCGTGGTCGATCTGGGGTTCGGCGCGAGTTCGGTCACGCCCGTCGAGATGCTGTCGCGTCTCCGGAGCGAGCGCCCGGACGCGCGCGTCGTCGGTCTCGAGATCGACCCGGAGCGCGTCGAACGCGCGCGCGCCGAGGCGCAGGGCATCGACGGCGTCCGCTTCGCGCGCGGCGGCTTCGAGATCCCCCTGCCCCGGGGCGAGCGTCCCGCCGTCATCCGTGCGATGAACGTGCTGCGGCAGTACGACGAGGACGATGTCGCCGATGCGTGGGCCCTCATGTGCGGGCGACTCCAGCCCGACGGCATCCTCGTCGAGGGCACGTGCGACGAGATCGGTCGCGTCGCGACGTGGATCGAGATCGGGGCGGATGCCGAGCCCCGGAGCCTCACGATCTCGCTCCGCCTCGCCGGGCTGGACGTGCCCTCGATCGCCGCCGAACGCCTGCCCAAGGCTCTCATCCACCGCAACGTCCCCGGGGAACGCGTGCACGAGTTCGTGGCATCCGTCGATCGGGAGTGGACGCGGGCGGCCGCGGTCGCGCCCTTCGGGCCGGTGCATCGGTGGCGGACGGCGATGCACGCGCTGGCCGACGCCGGCTGGCCGCTCGTGCGACGCGAGCGCTGGCGGCTCGGTGAGGTCGGCGTGGCCTGGGGCGCGGTGGCCCCGCGCTGACGCGCACCGAGACGTCCTCAGATGCGCGGGAGCAGGGCCCGCGCCTCGGCCGAGGGCATCCCCGCGGCGACCAGGAGATCGACGGCCAGAGGACGCATCGCGGCCACGAGGTTGAGCTCGCCGACACCACCACCGGGTAGGAGCGCAGCCGGATCGAGGCGGCGGATCACCGCGACCACGGCGGACCGGGCGGCAGGCTCGAGCGAGATGTCGTCGAGGCTGTCGCGCACCAGCGCCGCCCCACGCGCCAGTTCCGCGAGCAGGTCGGCGGGGACGGGACGCGCTTGCCCGTCGGCGCACAGGTAGGCGGCGCGGCGAGCGACCACGCGAAGGTTCCGCGTGGCGAGGTCCAGGGCTTCGCGCACGCGCGCGTGGCGCTGCAACTCGGTGCGCTGCCGGCGGAGGAACGGGGAGATCCGGGCGACCTCCTGACCGGACTCGAGCGAGCCGCTCCACGCGTCGACATAGGTCTGCAGCGAGCGCGCGCGCTCGAGCCCGCGTTCGGCACGGGCTCTGTCACCCCGGCGAAGCGCGCGCACGATGGTGTTCATCGCCACATCGAGCGCGTCGAAGAGCTCGTCGGCGTCACGCAGCTCGGTGCGGCGCAGGGTGCGCGGGATGAGGGCCGTGACGATGAGGGCCGCCACTCCCCCGACGGCCCCGTCGACGAGTCGGAGGAACGGCACCCCCGAGACGAGGACGAGCGCGATGAGCGACTGCACGACCGCCGCGAGGGCGAAGCCGGGTTGCGGGGAGAGGAAGCGCGCGGCGATGAGCGTGACGGTCATCGCGACCGCGATCTGCCACCACCCTGCGCCCGCGATCAGAAGCACGAGTTCGGCGATCAGGATGCCGACGAGCATCCCGGCGACGGTCTCGGCCACGCGCCACGGGCGGGCGTCGCGCACGAGCCCCAGGCTCGACACCGTCACGGTGGCGGCGAGGAGGGGGACGGAGTGTCCGAGCACGAAATGCGCGAAGCAGTAGGCGGCCGTGGCCGCGACGACGATCTGCGCGATCGCCGGAAGCGACTCGCGCACCCGAGCGGTGCGACGGGCGAGGGCCGTGCGCCATCCGGGCCGCGCGACCGCCACCCCGACGGTGGTGGTCGACGCGTCGTCCGCGGTCATTCCGCGGCGCGACGACGACCGAGGCGCGGGAGCCGCGGGATCGAGGCCGTCGCACCCGCGTCGGCGGGCACGACCGTCTCTTGCGCGGCCGCCAAGGGACCGTCGGCGGTCTCGACGACGAGCGGGATCCCCTCCGGGGCCGTGCGCTTGATCAGCGCGAGGGCGATCGGTCCCTCTTCATGGTGGACGGCGACCGAGGTGATGGCCCCGATCACCGCGTCGCCCGCGCGGACCTCGTCACCCCGCTGCGGCAGCACGTTGTCACTGCCGTCGAGCTGAAGGGCGACCACGCGCCGAGGCGGGTGACCGAGGTTGTGCACCTTCGCCACGGTCTCTTGACCGCGGTAGCAGCCCTTCGACAGGTGGACCGCGGTGCGCAGCCAGTCCATCTCGTGCGGCAGCAGGCGCTCGTCGGCGTCGACAGCGACGCGCGGGCGCCACGCGGCGACGCGCAGCGCTTCGACGGCATCGAGGCCCGCGAGCGCGACCTCTCCCCGTACGGCGGCATCGATCACGCGGTCGAACTCGGCGGCATCCAGGATCGCTTCCGCCCAGTCACGATCGGAGCCGGGGTGCGGCTCGACGCGCGCATACGCCCAGCCCCCGGGCGACACCTCGGGCCAGGGGTCGACCCACACCGGAGCGACGGCGGAGAGCGACGACACCGCGTCGCGCGTGCCGCCCACGACGAACAGGTCGTCGGAGCGGTCCTTCACCTCGACCCGCAGGCGGAACCGCATACGCATGAGCCAGCCGGCGAGCGCCTCGACGTCGGCCCTGTCGACGATGAGCCACGCGGTCTCTCCGTCGTCGACGACGGAAGCGGCGTGCTCGACGCGTCCCTGCGGATCGAGGATGAGCATCTCGGTCGACACGCCCGGCGACAGGTGCGTCAGCGCCTGCGAAGAGAGCGAATCCAGCCAGCTACGGCGGTCCTCCCCACCGACCGAGATGACACCACGGTCGCCGAGCGGGGCGAGAGCGGACCCGGATGCCAGGCGTCGCTGCTCCGCGACCGGGGAGCCGACGTGGCGCAGGCCGCGATCGTCGACCACGGCGCCGGGGACGTCCGCGAGCGTCGCCATCGTCACTCCGCCCGCGCGAGACGCGCCGAGGCGTGCGAGCCCAGCTCGCGCCCGAAAGCCGCGATGTCCCATGCCCAGAGCAGGTGGTTGTCGACGAGCCCATACAGACGGGTCGCGGCGGTGTACGGCTTCGCGCCGGCCGTCCGTACGACGGCGTCGGTGGCGAGGTCGATGCGCGGGCCCTTGACCTGCCCGACGTACAGCTCGAGGACGCCGTCCGCGTGCACGAGGCTCACTTCGAGGTCGAACCCGCCGTCGTCGTTGCGGAGCTTCTCGACGTCGTCGGCCGTACGGACCACCGCGGGCTCGGTCGGCGGCAGCAGCGCCGGGCCGGCGTCAGCGCCGCCGGACGGGCGCGCGACGCGCCAGTAGCCGATCTCGGAGACGAGGGGCCGCCGCTCCTCCCCGTCGAGGAGCCACGCGTCCGCGGAGTAGTTCAAGAAGTCCCCGCCGTCGTGGCTGAAGCTCACGCGGTGCGCGAACTCGCCCGAGAACGAACGACCGTCCGCCTCATAGTCGATGACCCCGGTGCCTTCCCAGACGCCGAGGAGCCACGAGAGGGGGACGAGGTCGGCGGGAAGGTCCGTCGGAATCTCGATCACGAGATGCCGATCAGCGCTGGCCGCGGAAGAGGTTCCAGATGACCGTGCCGGAGACGAAGGCGATCGCCAGCGACGCCAGGCCCAGAAGTCCCACGAAGAACAGTTCGAGCGCGAGGAGGTTCATGCCTCAACTCTAGCGGGGAACAATGGCCGCCAGACCGAAGCCGGCCGTGATGAGTCCGAGAACGACGAGGGCACCCAGAACGCTCGCGGCCATGCGCTGGATGAACGCCTGCGACCGGCCGTACCAGAGCTGGATGGCGAAGGCGGCGACCACGCACACCCCGAGGGCCACGGTGACCCACTGCGCCCGCCACGGAGCCGGTACCAGGATGCCGATCGCCACACCCGCGATGACGGCCAGGACCCACACGGCGATCACGCCACCGTAGGTGCGGCGCGGTACGAGGTCGGGCGTCGACATGCCCCCATCATTGCTCAGTCCGGGGCGTGACGCACGCCCCGGACGGCGGCGTGCGGCGTGGTGGCGCGCCTCACCCTAAGATGGGCGGGTGTGCGGCAGCCCGCACTGGGAGGACCGCGTGGCTCAACTTCTCGTTCTCAGCTCCGCCCCCGGCGGTGGTGCCGTTCTGCCTGCGCTCGAACTTCTGAGCCACCGGGTGCGCCAGATCCCCGCCGAGCCGGCTCAGCTGGTGAATGCCCCGAGCGCCGACATCGTCTTCGTCGACGCGCGTTTCGACCTCGTCGGCGCGAAGTCGCTGTGCAAGATCCTCACGACGACGGGCATCGAAGCCCCGTTGATCCTCGTCATCACCGAGGGCGGTCTCACCGCGGTATCGACCGACTGGGGAGTCGACGACGTCGTGCTGGTGGGCGCGGGTCCGGCCGAGATCGACGCTCGCATCCGCCTGGCCATGGGGCGGCGCAGCGCCGATCAGGTGTCGACGCGCATCCAGACCTCCGGCATCACGATCGACGAGTCGTCCTACTCGGCCAAGGTCCACGGCAAGCCGCTCGACCTCACCTACAAGGAGTTCCAGCTCCTGCACTTCTTCGCCACGCATCCTTCGCGCGTCTTCACGCGCGAGCAGCTGCTCAGTGAGGTGTGGGGCTACGATTACTTCGGCGGTACCCGCACGGTCGACGTCCACGTGCGGCGTCTGCGCGCGAAGCTGGGCGACCTCGAACAGCTCATCGGCACGGTGCGCAACGTCGGCTACCGCTTCAACGTGTACGAAGACGACCAGCCGCCCGTGGCATCCGCTCCCGCGTGAGCACCCGCGCCTGAGTTTCCGCCTCTGAACACCCGCGCTTATGGCGCGCGTACCGCGTGTTCACTCCCGTGTCACCGACCCCTGCAATGATGTGGGGATGATGGAACACGACGCTCTCGACGCGGGCCTCGGCGACGCGGACGACGACGACTTCGACGAGGCGATCGAGGCCGCGGACGACCAGCTGCCCGATCACCGGTACCTCGATCGCGAGATCAGCTGGCTCGCCTTCAACCAGCGCGTGCTCGAACTCGCCGAAGACCCGACGGTCCCCGTCCTGGAACGCGCGAACTTCCTCGCGATCTTCGCGAGCAACCTCGACGAGTTCTTCATGGTGCGCGTCGCCGGCCTGAAGCGTCGCATCATCACCGGACTCGCTGTCCCGACCAACGTCGGTCGCGCTCCCCTCGACGTCCTCGCCGACATCTCGGCCGAAGCTCACCGTCTCCAGCTCCGCCACGCGGCGGCATGGACCGAGAAGGTCCGTCCCGCTCTCGCCGAGGCGGGTATCGAGGTCGTCACGTGGGATTCGCTCGACGAGCCCACCGCTGAGCGGTTGACGGAGTACTTCCAGCACAACGTCTTCCCCGTCCTCATGCCCCTCGCGGTCGACCCAGCGCACCCCTTCCCCTACATCTCGGGCCTGTCGCTGAACCTCGCGATCCGCATCCGCAACGCGCGGACCGGTCGCCAGGAGTTCGCGCGCCTGAAGGTGCCGCCGATGCTGCCGCGATTCGTCGAGGTCCCCGGCGAGGGCCCGGGCGTGCGGTACCTCCCCCTCGAGGAACTGATCTCGAACCACCTCGGCGACCTGTTCCCGGGCATGGAGGTGCTCGATCACCACGCGTTCCGGCTCACGCGCAACGAAGACATGACGATCGAGGAAGACGAGACCGAGAACCTCATCCAGGCCCTCGAGGCCGAGCTCCTCCGCCGTCGCTTCGGCCCGCCCATCCGCCTCGAGATCACCGAGGACATGGACGACGTCACGCGCTCTCTCCTTCTGAGCGAGCTCGACATCACCGAGCAGGAGGTCTACCGCCTCCCCGGCACGCTCGACCTGCGCGGGCTGTTCGACCTCTCGCGCATCGACCGTCCCGACCTCCACTACCCGCCGCACGTACCCAAGACCGCGTTGGCGTTCCAGCCGCCGGAACAGAACGGGCGCGCCGACCTGTTCGGGGCGATCCGCAAGGCGGACGTCCTCGTGCACCACCCCTACGAGTCGTTCGCGACGAGCGTGCAGGCCTTCCTCGAGCAGGCGGCGCGCGACCCGCACGTCCTCGCGATCAAGCAGACGCTCTACCGCACCTCGGGCGACAGCCCGATCGTGCAGGCCCTGATCGACGCCGCCGAAGCGGGCAAGCAGGTGCTCGCCCTCGTCGAGGTGAAGGCGCGCTTCGACGAGGCCAACAACATCGTCTGGGCGCGCAAGCTCGAGAAGGCCGGCGTGCACGTCGTGTACGGCCTCGTCGGACTCAAGACGCACTGCAAGCTGGCGCTCGTGATCCGCGAGGAAGAGGGGCGCCTGCGCCACTACAGCCACGTCGGGACGGGAAACTACAACCCCAAGACGAGCCGCATCTACGAGGACTTCGGTCTGTTCACGATCGACGATCAGGTCGGGCGCGACCTGACCCGCCTGTTCAACGAGCTGAGCGGGTACGCGATCGAGAAGAAGTTCAAGCGCCTCCTCGTCGCGCCGCTTCACCTGCGCAAGGGCCTGCTCCGCCACATCGACAAGGAGCGCCGCAACGCCCTCGAGGGCAAGCCCGCTCGCGTGCGGATCAAGGTCAACTCGATGGTCGACGAAGAGATCATCGATGCGCTCTACCGTGCGAGCCAAGCGGGGGTTCCCGTCGAGGTCTGGGTGCGCGGCATCTGCTCGATCAAGCCCGGGGTTCCGGGGATGAGCGAGAACATCACGGTGCGCTCGATCCTCGGCCGCTACCTCGAGCACTCGCGCATCTTCTCGTTCGCGAACGACGGCGACGAGCAGATCTACATCGGCAGCGCCGACATGATGCACCGCAACCTCGATCGCCGTGTCGAGGCGCTCGTGCGGGTCGTCGATCCGAGCCAGCTGCAGGAGCTGTCGACCCTGTTCGACCTCGCGATGGACGACGGCACCATGTCGTGGCACCTGAACGCCGAGGGCGAGTGGATCCGGCACGGCGTCGACGCGGAGGGCGCGCCTCTCATCGATCTGCAGGAGCACACGATGGCACGCGTGCAGCGCAAGCGGCGCGCGCGGGCGGCGCGGTGAGTGAAACCGCCGTCTACGCGGCGGGAGGCGTGGTCTGGCGCGAGGTCGAGGGCAAGCTGCGGGTCCTGCTGATCCACCGTACGAAGTATCGCGACGTCACGCTGCCCAAGGGAAAGGTCGACCCCGGCGAAACGCTCGCCGAGACCGCCGTGCGCGAGATCCGCGAAGAGACCGGCATCCGTGTCGCCCTCGGTGTGCCCGTCGGTGTCTCGCGGTATCGGATGCCGAGTTCGCGGACGAAGATCGTGCACTACTGGGCCGCCGAGGCGTCGGATGCCGCGGTGCGCACGTCGACCTTCGTGCCGAACAAAGAGGTCGCCGCGATCGAGTGGATGAGCCTGAAGAAGGCCCGGAAGAACCTGAGCTATCCGGTCGATCTCGAGATCCTCGACGAGTTCATCCGGCTCGTCGACGAGAAGGCTCTGCCCACCTTCCCGATCATCGCGCTCCGACACGGCAAGGCCCGCCCGCGCGAGGAGTGGGACGGCCCGGATGCCGAGCGCCCCCTCGCCCCGCGCGGACGGAAGCAGGCGAACGCGATCGTCGGCCCCCTGCTCGCGTTCGGGGTGCGCCGGATCGTGTCGAGTCCCGCCGAAAGATGTGTGCGCACCGTGACGCCGCTCTCGCAGGCGTTGGCGCTGAAGATCCAGCTGGCGGCCGACATCAGCCAGGACGCCTGGGAAGAGGGTCGCGCCGACGTGCGCAGGGTCGTCGGCGAACGGGTGCGGGCACGAAAGCCCGTCGTCCTGTCGAGCCACGGGCCGGTCCTGCCGGCCATCATGCACGAGCTGGCGCTCGCGACCGGCACGATGCGAGGCTCCTACCTCGGCAGTTCGTCGGCGCTCGAGACCGGCGGGTTCTCGGTGGTGCACATCCCCGTCCACCACCCCGGTGCGGGCATCGTCGCGATCGAAACGCACGAGCCACCGGTGTGACGCTGCCCCACGGTCTCCGCGTCGCGTGGGGAGAGGTCGCCGGAGGGGCGGAGCGGCGGTCGGTGTCGCGGGCCCTGGTGAGCGAACTCCTGCCCGGAGCGCGGCTCTCGTCGCGCTGCGCGCGGTGCGGTGGCGACCACGGGCGCCTGCGCGTCTCGGGCGTGGCGGCTGCGGCATCCGTTTCCTATGCCGGGGGCTGGGCCGTGGTCGCAACGCTCGAGGGCGAGGGGCGTGTGGGGCTCGACGCCGTGCCCGCCGACGCGTCCGGTCTGGACCGCGTGATGCCGGGCGCGGATGCGTGGGCGTGGGCGCGGCTCGAGGCGGTGGTGAAGGCCGACGGTCGGGGGCTCGAGATCGATCCGGCGCGCGTGCGGATCGACGCGCGCGACGACGGGACCTGGATCGGCGCGATCGACGACGGCCCGGCGTTCGACGGGTATGACGTCGAGGGGCCCGAGGGGGTCGTGGTCGCCGTCGCGGTGCTGCCCGCGACACCGCGACAGACGTGCGGTGCGCGTGACGAGCGGAGGACGAGGGGCGAGCGGAGGACCGAGACCGCGATCAGATCCTCCCCTCGTCCCTGACCCTCCGCTCATCACGCGTTCCCGCCACGCAAAGCACCGCGCAAAGCGCCAGCGCAGCGGCCCAGCGCAATGACTCAGCGCAGCGTCGGCAGCTCGCGACGGTCGATCCAGCGCGAGAGCAGGGCAGCGGCATCCGCTCCCCCGGCCCGCTCCACCGCGGCGCGGAAGTCGTCGGTCGTGACGAGACCGTGGCGGTGGTCGGCGGTCCAGCCGCGCAGCAGCGCGAAGAAGGCGTCGTCGCCGAGCGCGCGACGCACCGCGTGCAGCGCGAGAGCGCCGCGCTTGTAGACGCGATCGTCGAACATGTCGTCGGGCCCGGGATCGACGAGCAGCAGATCCTGCGGCTTCGCGGCGAGCCGGGTGTGGTTCTCGACGACGGAAGCCCGGATCGAGGGGCCACCTGAGGCGTCCCACCACAGCCACTCCGCGTAGCAGGCGAAACCCTCGTTCAGCCAGATGTCGCTCCACCGGGCGATGCCGACGCTGTTGCCGAACCACTGGTGCGCGAGTTCGTGGGCGACGAGCCGCTGTGCCGCCGGGACGAGGTGGTTCATGCCGAACACCGCCAGTCCCTGCGCTTCGAGAGGGATCTCGAGCTCGTCCGCGGTGACGACGAGCGTGCACGCCTCCTGCGGGTACGGACCGAACAGCCTGTCGAACACGCGCAGCATGTCGGGGACGCGGGCGAAGGCGCGGTCGGCGGCCGCGGTCAGCGCGGGCGGGGCGGTCACGCTGACGACGGGCACCACGTCGACGCCGCTTCCCGCCAGGACCTGGGTGCGGTAGCGCCCGACGTGCACCGCCGCGAGGTAGGTCGCGGTCGGGACAGCGGACGTGAAGGTCGTCGTGGTGCGGCCGCCGCGCCGTGTCGTCGCCCCCGCGACGCCGGTGGCCGCGACCGTGTATCCGTCGTCGACCGTGACCTCCAGCCGCATGCGCGCGCGGTTGTCGGGCCGGTCGTTGCAGGGGAACCACGTGGGTGCGCCCGTCGGCTGTCCCGCGACGAGAGCGCCGTCGGTCAGCTCCTCCCACCCGACGGTCCCCCAGCGCGAGCGCCGCGGGGCCGGCGAACCGGCGTAGACCACCTCGACGCGGAACGGCGCACCGCTGGCGAGGGCGCGCGGCGGGGTGACCCGCAGCGCGCGAGGACCGCTCGTGTGACGCGCGGCCACGCCGTCGACCTTCACGCGCGTCGCGCGGAGTCCGACGAGGTCGAGGGCGAACGAGGCGATCGGCTGCCGGGCGACGGCGGTGATCGTGGCTACCCCCTCGAGCCGGTTGGTGCGCACGCGGTAGCTGAGGGTGAGGTCGTACTCCTCGACGTCGTACGACGCATCCCCGCTCTGCGGGGCGTAGGGGTCGCCGCCGCTCACGACGTCGACTGGTAGGCGCGCACCTTGACCGCGCGCCAGGGTCCGATGGGGTTTCCACTCCAGCGCGAGCCGACCGGGACGGTCTCTCCGCGCATGACCAGAGAAGCCGGGCCCACGGTGGCGTGGGCGCCGAGCGTGGATGCCGGCAGCACCACGCTGTGCGGGCCCAGGGTCGCCCCGGGTTCCAGCTCGACGGTGTCCATACTCATGATTCGATCATGGAACAGGTGCGTCTGCACGACGCACCCGCGGTTCACCGTCGATGCGTCGCCGAGAGTCACGAGGTCGGGCTCGGGCAGCCAGTAGCTCTCGCACCACACGCCCGTGCCGATCCGCGCGCCGAGGCTGCGCAGCCAGACCGCGAGCGCCGGCGTGCCGGACGCGGCGCGAGCGAACCACGGCGCCGCGACCATCTCGGTGAAGGTGTCAGACACCTCGGTCCGCCACACGAAACTCGACCACAGGGGCTGCTCTCCCGCACGGATGACCCCGACGATCGCCCACTTCGCCGCGGTCGACACGGCCGCCGCGACCGCGCCCGCCGCCAGCAGGACGACGCCCGAGAGCAGGAGCGTCCACACCGGCCCGACCGCATCCCAGAGGCCGGCGAGGGTGAACAGCACGCCGAGCCCGATCCCGCAGGTGACGACCACCGGAACGAAGCGGCACAGCTCCCACAGGGTGCGCGCGAGACGCAGACCCGGGGTGGGCTGGTACGTGCGCGATTCGTCACCCTCGGCCGACAGGCGCCGCAGGCGCACCGCCGGGGATCCGAGCCACGACGAGCCGGGCTTCGCCTTCAGCGGCGCCGCCGACAGGACGGCGACGAGACCGTCGCGGGGCACACGGTGTCCGGGAGCCGCCATCCCCGAGTTGCCGAGGAACGCGCGCTTGCCGATGCGGACGGGTCCGAGGCGGAGCCACCCCGCGCGCAGCTCGTAGGACGCCACCATCGTGTCGTCGGCCAAGAACGCTCCGTCCTCGATGCGCGCCATCGACGGGATCAACAGAACAGTGGATGCCTCGACGTCGCGCCCGACCCGCGCACCGAGCAGACGCAGCCACACGGGGGTGAAAAGCGACGAGTAGAGGGGGAACAGGATCGTGCGCGCGGCATCCAGAAGTCTTTCGATGCTCCACGCCTGCCACGCGACCCGGCTGCGAACGGGGAACGTACCCTCGACGAGACCGATCGAGAGCAGCCGCACGAGAAGGACAACGGATGCCGCGAACACGACGCCCGTGACCGCGACCGCCGGCACGAGCCAGGCGAAGGCCCGCGCGGTCGCCTCACCGAGGCTGTCGGCCCCGTGGATGCCCTGCGCGATCACGAGACCGCCGACGGTGAACGCCGCGAGCGGGAGCAGCGCGAGCACGACGGCCGACGCCGCGTACGCCCACAGCCAGCGCGTCGGAGCCGGCGGGCGCTCTCCCGGCCAGCCCTTCGCCGTTCCGCCGACGCGGACGGCGGGCGAGCCGGCCCAGGACTGATCCGCCTTGACCCGGCCGAAGACCGCAGAGCCGGGGGCGATCTCGGCGCGACGACCGATGCGCGTTCCCGGCGCCAGGGTCGAGCGCGCTCCCACGGTGGCATCCGCTCCGATGCGGACCTCCCCGATGCGCACGAGGTCACCGTCGATCCAGTAGCCCGTGAGGTCGACCTCGGGCTCGATCGAGGCTCCGTCGCCGACGACGAGCATCCCCGTCACGGGCGGAAGTGCGTGCAGGTCGACGTTGCGGCCGATGCGCGCGCCCAACGCGCGGGCGTAGTACGACACCCAGGGCGCACCGGCGAGGCCCACGGCATCCACCTGGTCGGCGATCTGCTCGGCGAGCCACAGGCGGATGTGCACCCAGCCTCCGCGCGGGTAGTCGCCCGCGCGCACCCCCGCGAGCAGGAGACGTGCGGATGCCACGGCGATCGCCATGCGCCCGAACGGCGTCGCGAACACGAGCAGACCGATGAGCAAGACGGGCCAGGGCACGGTCGGAAGCACCTCGAACCCCGGCAGGAGGTGCAGGATCGCCGAGGCGGTCAGCAGGTACAGCAACCAGCGCACGCCGGCGAGGATGAACAGCGGTGCGCCGAGGAGGGTCTGCGCCCACTGCGTCGTCCGGGGTGTCGGCGCCGCCCGATGGAACTCGGCGGGCGTGTCGTCCACGAGCTGCGGGCCCAGGGCCTTCGCCATAGCACCGAGGCGCGGGACGTCGTAGATGTCCGCGACGGAGAACTCCGGTACCCGGGCGCGGATCCGCGAGACCAACTGCGCGGCGGCGAGAGAACCTCCACCGAGGTCGAAGAAGTCGGCCTTGCGCTCGGTCACCGGAAGTCCGAGGACAGCCTGCCACTGCTCGGCCAGCCAGAGTTCGTCGGCGGAGAAGTCCGTCGCGGCGGGCGCGTCGACCCCGGGAAGGGGCCACGGCAGGGCCGCGCGGTCGACCTTGCCCGAGGTGCGCACGGGGAGCTCGTCGACGACGCCGAGCAGCGGGATCGTCGAGGCGGGGAGACGCTCGGCGAGCGCGGCACGGGCCGCCCCGCGATCGAGGTCGACCCCGGCATCCATCACCAGATACCCCACGAGCACCGGGACCCCGGCATCGGTCGTCCGCACCGCGACCGTGGCGGCGCTGACTCCGGCGAGGTCCTGCAGCGCCGACTCGACCTCGCCGAGCTCGATGCGACGCCCGCCGACCTTGACCTGATCGTCGGCCCTGCCCTGGAAGACGAGTCCCTCGGAATCGAAGCGCACGAGGTCGCCGGAACGGTACGCCCGCTCCCAACCGAGCGTGGGCATGGGGGCGTACTTCTCGGCATCCTTCTCGGGGTCGAGGTACCGCGCGAGGCCGACGCCGCCGATGATGAGCTCGCCGACCTGGCCCTCCGCGACGGGGAGGCCCTCGGCATCCACGACCGCCAGGGCCCAGCCGTCGAGGGGCAGGCCGATACGCACGGGAAGGGTGCCGTCGAGCGGTGCGGCACACGCGACGACCGTCGCCTCGGTGGGTCCATAGGTGTTCCACACCTCGCGCCCCTCGGCGACCAGTCGTGCCGCCAGCTCGGGCGGGCACGCCTCACCGCCGAAGATCAGCAGGCGCACGTTCTCGATCGAGTCGGCCGGCCACATCGCCGCGAGGGTGGGCACCGTCGAGACCACGGTGATGCCCTGGCGCAGCAGCCAGGGCGCGAGGTCTTCGCCCGAGCGCACGAGCGAGCGCGGGGCCGGGACGAGGCACGCGCCGTGGCCCCACGCGAGCCACATCTCCTCGCACGAGGCGTCGAAGGCGACGGACAGCCCCGCGAGCACGCGGTCGCCGGGGCCGAGCGGATCCTGCTGGAGGAAAAGACGCGCCTCGGCCTCGACGAAGGCCGCCGCCGAGCGGTGCGACACCGCCACGCCCTTCGGAACGCCGGTCGATCCCGAGGTGAAGATGATCCACGCATCGTCGTCCACCGTGGGCGGGGCCACGATCGGGACGGCGTTCGTGCTCGGGTGCGGAGCGTCCCCCTCGTACAGGCGCACCAGATCGTCATCGTCGGCAAGGAACTCTCCGTCGCCGGCGATGATGCCCTTCACGCCCGCCTCGCCGAACACCAGACGAGCGCGTTCGTCGGGATCGTCGGCATCCACCGGCACGTAAGCCGCCCCGGCGGCCATCACGGCGAGGATCGACACGTACAGCTCTTTCGACCCCGACGGCATGCGCACGCCGACGCGGTCGCCGCGACGCACCCCGGCGGCGTGGAGGGCACCGGCGGTCTTCCAGACGCGTGCGAGCAGTTCGCGATAGCTGAGGGCGCCCGAACCGTCGTCGATCGCCGAGGCCTCGGGATGCCGCGACGCGACGTCGGCGAGAAGGTCGATGAGCGTGCGTGCGTGCGGGGCGGCGCTCGTTCGATCGAGCGGCGCCTGCGCGGCGGAGGCGGGTGTCGTCACGGGGGTGAAGCGTATACCGCCGAAGAAAACGTCCCGGTCAGGCCGGAGCGGTTCACCCTCCGTTCACCCGGACAACGCACTCTCGTAAGAGTCGGTGTTTACCGTGCGGGAGAACCCTGCACCGGGTTCGTGTCCCCGACATACGAAGGATTCACACAGTGAAGCTCTCCCGATTCGTTCAGCTGGGCGCCGTGGCGGCCGTCGCCTCGCTCGCTCTCGCCGGCTGCTCCTCCCCCTCCGGCTCCGGCGACGCCGCGGGCACCTCGGCATCGCCGACCTCGTCCGACGTCACGGCCACGCTCGACCCGAACCTCACGGGCACGATCACCGCGGGTGGCTCGAGCGCCCAGTCCAACGCGCAGGCCGCCTGGACCGCCGCGTACAACGCGCAGGTCAAGGGCGTGACGGTCAACTACGACAAGTCGCAGGGCTCTGGCGGTGGTGTCACCAACTTCCTGAGCGGCGCGTACGACTTCGCCGGCTCGGACTCGCCCCTCAACGCCGACCAGACCGCGCAGTCGAAGGCTCTCTGCACCGAGGGTGGCGTGAACATCCCGATCTACCTCGACGGTGTCGCGATCATCTTCAACGTCCCCGGCGTGACCGACCTCAAGCTCTCGGGTGAGACCGTCGCGAAGATCTTCGCGCTGCAGATCACCGACTGGTCCGACCCGGCCATCACCAAGGACAACGGCACGGCTCTCCCCGCCGGCCCCATCACGACCGTCGCGCGTTCGGACGGCTCAGGCACCACGCAGAACTTCACGAACTACCTCGCCGCGACGCAGTCGTCGGTCTGGACCTCGCCCGCGGGCAAGGACTGGCCGATCGAGGGCAACGTGTCGAAGCAGAAGGGCGGCTCCGGCGTCGTCGAGGCGGTCAAGGCCGGCTCGGGCACCATCGGCTACGCCGACCACTCCGCCATCGGCGACCTGAACGCGGCCGCGATCATCCAGGACGGCACCGCGATCCCCTACAGCGCCGAGGCCGTCACCGCGACGTTCGAGGCCGCGGCCGTCGACGCCAGCAACGGCGTCCCGGGTGACCTGTCGAAGAAGTTCGACTACTCGAAGCTGACCGCCGAGACCTACCCGATCCCGCTCGTGTCGTACGCCGTCACCTGCACCACCTTCAAGGACACCAAGCAGTCCGAGCTCGTGAAGTCGTACCTCGGCTTCGTCACGAGCACCACGGGCCAGGCCGTCGCCGCGAAGAACGCCGGCTCCGCCCCGCTGCCGGACTCGGTCCTCTCGGCTGCTGCGGAGACGCTCGCGGCCATCA
>NZ_JARHXC010000163.1:0-9886 GCF_029222405.1 Microbacterium sp. Kw_RZR3
CGTCTCACACGCACGGGCACAGCTCCACATGCAGAAGGTGGTGCGCTCGGGCCGGGCGGCAGCAGAGGCGGTCAAGGGACAACCAAGACAGGGCGCTTGCTGAATGAGCCTGGGGGTGCGCCGCTCGTGCGTCAGATGACAGCGTGCGGCGAATGAGACGAGATCCCCACCTAGGGCACCAGGCAGGAAAACACCCAGCAACGAAGAAAGCCCCTCACACCTTCAAGGCGATCCGGGGCTTCCTACGGTTCTGGTACTAGGCGTAAGCCTATCAGTTACGACGGCCCCACCCATGTATCGACATCATCACGACACGCCGGGTTGCTACGAACCACTGGATCCGGTCACCTGGCCGCAGGCGATGCATTGGCCGATCCGACACCCGAAGTCCGCCCAGTCGCTCTCCTTCGTCGCGAGAACGTGTCCGCGCTTGGTGTCCTCGCATCCCACCCACTGCATGTGCAGCGCAGGCGTCCGACGGTGCTTCTCGTACGCCTCGGGCTTGATACCCATCAGGTCCAACTCTCGATCACGCCAATCGGCCCACCGGTGGTGCGCGAACTCGTGCTCGATCTCGCGGTACTCGTACCCGCCCTCAATGGCGCACATCTTGATGTCCTGGCGCTTGAGCGACTCGGGAGTCTCGCCGCAGTTCAGGCATTCAGCCACGATCTGCACTCCCATCCGCGTGGTTGGGTCGGCGTCCGTAGGGGCGGTCGCAGTCGCATAGCTCGCACCCGTAGTGCTCGTGATCCATGCGGGGATGAATGCACTCGGCGCACGTCTCGCTCATCACACGCTCCCGTCGCCGTGGTTCGGTCCCGGACACCTCGGGTTGTCCGCACATGTGCAGTCGTACCCTCCGCCGCGGATGGGAGGGCATGCCCCGCAGCACCCAACAGGACGCGCGAACTGCACGGGCTCCCGCACATTCGATCGGGGCGGCAGGGTCCATCCGCCCGCAGAGCGCGCGTCATCGATCGCCTGAACCACCCACGGCGGCGTCATCAGATTGCCCGAGCGCGCACTCCTGTGAGCGTCGTCGAGTGCGGCTCGAATGCGTGACATCTGCTCCTGACGATCGCCTCGATACTCGGCGTACTCGCGCACGACGCCCTCGTACGCCAGCCGTAGCTTTCTCAGCTTCTTCTTCGCGCTCACCGGTCCCCCCCGTTCCCGTTCATGTGATTGGTTGGTGTCGGTCTGGTTCCGGGTCGGAGTCCGCACGGCCCCTCATGTCCATCCACTCGGGTGCACCATTCCCCGTCGTGAACGATGGGGCACGGGTTCACCGAGAACCACCACGACGCGTACGCCTTGCGCACGGTGGTCTTGCCCTCCCGCATCCGCATGACCGGTCCGACCAGCTCACGGTCGAGCCACTTGCGGGCGGTGCGCTCATTCACGCCCCTGAGCTTCGCGGCCTCGGCGGCGGTGAACGTCGGGTCGTAGAACTCCGTCACCGACCCGATCACCTCGTCCTCGTCGAATCTCGCGTACGACCCCTCCGGCGCGTTCGGCAACCGACCCGGGAACACGAACCGGTGAGAGTCTCTCCGTTCCACACCCCACCGGTCCACAGCGTCACGAACAGACCACCCCTCACGGACACCATCCGCATCCGGGACATGCCGGTCCAGCACGAGGGGGCCGAGCCACGCCATCGCGTCCGCATCATTCGACACGTCCGTGATGTCCGACCCGAAGAACCTGACTGCCGCCTCCACCGCATGGATCGCGTCGATCAAGTCATCCCCGATCGGAGCCGGCGGATGCGGGTTTGAGGTGCGGATCACCTCACCCCGATCCCAGTTCCACCCCGACTTCGACGGATCCCCCAAAGAACGCAGACGACCCAGCAGATCGGGTGCGTCTCCCAGCAATCGCCGCGCCCGGCCGATGCAGCCGACGCACACAAGCGCCCCCTCCGCAGCCTCGCGAGGCACACACCCGCGGCAACTATCCGGTCTGTAGTAGTTCGGGCATTCCGCGCCCGCGTAGTGCTTTGGGGAACGCTTCCCGTCATCCCCCACATCGAATGTGACGCACCCACGCATGCATTTCCGGTCATGCGTCATGCCGCCGCTCCTGTCTTCAGGAATGTCATCCAGTGGGTCTTCGCCGACTTGCCCGTCTTGTGCCCGACCAAGGGGCGATGCGGCGTCAGCGCGAGGATCTGGGACACCGGTATCTGAGTCTCGTTCCACTTGAAGATGAGCACGCCCGTGTCGGCGAGGACGCGGAAGCATTCCGCGAAACCCGCCGACAGGTCGGTGCGCCAGTTCAGCGGATCCAGGCGCCCGTACTTCTTCCCCATCCACGCGTTCTCCCCGACTCGCACGAGGTGCGGCGGGTCGAACACGACCACCTGGAATGTGCCGTCGGCGAAGGGCAGGTCGCGGAAGTCCATCTCGATGTCTGGCGCGATATTCAACGCGCGTCCGTCGCAGAGGATGTGCTGCTCGGTGCGAATGTCCCCGAAGACCACGCGCTCGTCGGCCTTGTCGAAGTACATCATCCGGCTGCCCGAGGCAGGGTCCAGAACCACCTGCTCAACTCGGGGTGTTGTCTCCATAGTTCCCACCTCCCGGTCAGACATCACCAGACACCCGTTCACTCGAATAGGTGCTCGGCGTGACTCGCATCGACGGGCGGTCCGGGTCAGCCATCGGACGCGGAGGCCGAGCGTCGTACGCCTGGATGTCATCCCACGCCTGATCGAGGTCGGCATCGGCGTGCCAGCCCAGATCACCCGCGATGCTCGCGAGCGCGGCCAAGCGACTGTCGGCGTCTCGCGCGTTCAGCACGAGCTGGTGCGTGTCGGCCGGATTGAAAGGCGAGATGTCGGCGAGGTTGTAGAGGCGGCTCGACAGCCAGTTGCACATCTTGGCGCGCGAAGGTCGCTTGCTCACGTCGCACTCCCCTCCGCGTCGTCCTGATCGCTCGATCGGGGCGGCAACGTCCACCCGCCCGCGGTGCGTGCTTCGTCGATCGACTGCGCAACCCACGGCGGCGTCATCAGGTTGCCCGTCCGCGCGCCCGTGTAAGCGGCGTCGAGCGCGGCTCGGATACGAGTCATCTGCTCCTGGCGATCATGTCGGTACTCGGCGTACTCGTGCGCAAGCCCCTCGTATGCCACTCGGAGCTTCTTGAGCTTCTTCTTCGCACTCATTGGTCTTCCTCGCTACGGTTCATGTGGTTGGTGTTCATGGCGTCAGAACGGTTGCTCATCGCCCCCACCTCCCGTCGACCACGCTTCGGAGTTACCCGGTGTACGGGAATCCCACTCAGCGGACTGGGGCTGACGGGTCGACCCGGTTCGCGTCACCTCAGCCGTCTGGAACCGCAGGTCCGGCCCGAACGCATCCGCCGTGATCTCCCACGCCGTCCGCTTCTGCCCCTCCCGCGTCTCGTACTCCCGAGACTCGAGACGACCGATCACCAGAACCGACGTGCCCTTCGCGAGCTGCGCAGCGTTCTCCGCCAACCCCTCCCACAGCGTCACCCGGTGAAAGTCGGTCTGCTTGTTGTCATCCTTCCCCCGGTTCACAGCCACGGTGACGTTGCCGACGGCCTTACCGCCCTGCGTGTACCGGACCTCGACGGGCGCGGTGATGTTCCCTCGGATAGCGATCGGAGTGCTCACAGCCCCAGCCCCTCTGCCACGTCCTCGCGGATAGCTCCGCTGACCGGGTCATGCAGCATGTGGGTGACCTCGCCGCCGCTCGGCAACCTGATTGGCTGAGCGAGCGCGATGAGGTTGGCTATGCGCTGCTGCTCCACGAGAGCGAGAGTCGCGTGCACCAGCGCCGCGGTGACTGTCACAAGAGCCTCCGGCGACTCCATCGCTTCTTTCCCGACGAAGTCGAGATTCCTTTGGGCGACCTTCACGTGGTCGATTCGTTCGGTCATGCCGGCACCTCCTCGACGTTCACGGCGGTCTCGAAATGAACTCGCAGCCCCTTGTCGGCGGCCTCGCCCATGATCACGAACGGACGCCACTGGGTGCGCTTGAAGAACAAGGTCACGAAGCTCCCCTCGTTCACGAACTTCTGAAGCTGATCGGTTACTGTGCTCGTGACATTGCCTTCGGCCCACGTGACACTCACGGTCACTCCGATGTGGTCACTGGTGAGTCTCCCCGCCTCGACCACGGTCTTGTCTTGCGTCTCATCAGTCATGCTGTCCTCGCCTCTCTCAGGTCTTGTCCACGGATGAACCGGCGCTTCTGCTCCGTCTCCGCGTCGTACGTCTTCTCCGCCAATAGGCGGGCATCCCACGGGCCCGGGCGGGCCTCACGCAACGCCACAGCCCGCCGGTACCCCTTCCGTGACACCGCCTTCAGGAACGCCGCGAACGCCTCATCAGCGACCGTCCACCGCTCCGCCAACGGGGTACACGCATCACCACGGTTCGTCATCAGGTCCATCGGCTCTCGCCTCCCACTTCGTCATGCGCATGATGTGCCGCGTCTCCTGCACGAACTTGTCGTGCTGTCTTCGGGCTGTACCGCAGGGCCCGCAGTCGTCGAACGTCCCGTCCGGGTGGTCCGGGCACCCGATCGGCGGCGCGTCCAACATGCGCGGACGCTCGGGCTTGCCCACCCGCTCCCGCCTTTCCGCCCACTCCCGCTGCACCTCGTCCTGCTCGGCACGCACCCGCGCTTCCGCCCGCTCCCGCGCTCCCCCCATAGCCACGGAACTTCGCGGAACTTCGCGCGAAGGCGGTGGAGGTATATCCGAACCAGCCGAACGCAGGTCCGCCTTCAGCGGTCGGGTGAGGGCGAGAACCGGTTCCCCGTCGTGCTCGTACCGCACAAGAAACCCGGACTCCTCGAGCATCAGCACGTGCAGGATGATCTGCTCCGTCGCCGCCTCCCCCGGGTAGATCGCCGCCGCGATCAACTCCGGCACCAGCGGGCACCGACCCTCCGCGTCCGTCGCCTTCGTCCACAACCCGATCGCTGTCGGCTTCGCCTCGTGCGGCGCTCTCATGTACCCGGGGAACTCGAGATCGTCCCCACTGATCTTCCGTTGAACGCTCTTCGTTGACACCCTGCTCGTTACCTTCCGCGAACCCCTCGAAACACAGATCCACCGCCAGCTGCAGGTGATGCTCGGCCACGCTGAAACACTCCGTCCACCCGCTCCCCGCCGGCAGAAGGTGCCAGGCGTCAAGGTGGTCGACGAACGCCTTCGGGAACCACTTGGCGAGGACACGCAGCGCCTCCCGCTCCCACGTCGCGTCCGTTCCGCGCGCGAGGATCAACACCTGCGCCCCGGACTGCTTGAACGCCTCGATCCGATACCACTGGGAGGTGCGGCCTACCTTCAGCACTCGCTCTTCGGCCCACCACACTACGTAGGTCATCGCGTACTCAGGCATGACACTCATGCGGTCACCGCCTGAACGTGCGCTAGCATCTGCCGGCCGACGTGGTCGGTGTACGCCGGTGGGATGGCCTCGACGAAACCGTGACGGTCCATCCAGTCGATGCCCATCGCCTCGGGCCACTCGTGCTGTCCACCCGCGTTGCCGTAGACCTGCACGACCGTCGACAGACGCTTCTCACCGTTCGGGCGCCACCCCGTCCAGTACTTCGGCTCAACGAATCGACCGTGCGCACACGGGATGCCGGTCATTCCGAAGTTGGACTCGAACAGACGGTGCCTGCGGATCGGTCGATTGAGACCGGTCCCGCAGATACGTACCGGGTCGATGAGGTGCGCCTTGGCATCCTCGACGTTCTCGATGACGAACGGGAGGTGCGACTCGACCAACAGCTCCCGAGTAGGCCCGATGAGGTTCGGATACTCGTACGCTCGGCCGAGCGCCCGGTTCACGGCGCCCAGGTTGAGGAACGACTGGCACGGCGGTGATGCGTGGGCTGCGGTGATATCGCTCAGCCACAGGTGCTGCACCTGCCCGTCGGGGTCGACGAACGGGAGGGAGTCCCCCCTGAGCAGGGTTGCCATGGCTTCGATCGCGTCGCCCTGGTGGAACGGGAACGGGTATCGCGGCTGCGGGTCGATGTCGATCCCGACCGGCGACCATCCGGCGTCCGCGTAGCCGCGGGATGCGCCACCCTGGCAGCAGTACAGGTCAAGCAGCAGTGGCGCGCTCATTCGGCACCCCCACGAAGCATGTCCGCGGTGGCCTCGGTGATCTCCCGCCACCACTCCCCACCCACCGGGGTGTCGAAGTACAGCACCCACCCGACACCGAAACGCCACGCAGGCCACAACTCCGGGCGTGCCCACCTCGGCACACCGAACCCCTCACGGAACGCGTCCTCCGGGTGTTCCGTTTTCCACAGGTGGCACCCGCACCCGAACGGGCCACCCAGCAGTTGCAGGTTCGCGGGGGTTGTGTTCCACGCGTCACGGTTCTGACGGTGATCCCGCTCCACCGGACCCGACAACCCACACCGCACACACCTCCCAGCGTCACGGGTCGTTACCGCTTCGTACGCGGCACGCTCCTCCTCGCGGGTCAACTTCGGAACCTTCGGGGCGATCATGAGGCCATCAGCCCGAGCAGGTCGAGCAGCCCTCCCGTGATCGGTGCATCCTCTGGGATGCGCGGCGCAGGTATCGACGCGGGCTTACCGGCACGCTCGATCGGGTGCGCCTCGGTCGCGGGGAACATGGACGGTGCCCAGTTCTCCTCGCGACCTTCCTCCCACTCGACGATGACGACGCGGAGGCGCGGGTTCGTTGAGATCCGGTGGGCTACAGAGCGGATCGTCCACCCACAGCCGACGACGACGTCACCCGGCAGCCACTCGGACGCCGGGGTCCGGTCGGGAAGCTGGAACGCTCGGCACCCGCACGGATCCTTCCCGCACTCCCCCATCCCGATTCCTGAGCCGGTCGGCGTCTGGGCGTAAGCGTGAGAGATGTTCCGGTGCCCACACCCGGCGCACTGTTCACCGTCGCGCAGCTCGAGTTCGCTGATCATGAGTGCTCCCCCCGGAAGTTCGCGTTGAGGCTGCGGAGGATGTCAATGTCTTCGGAGAGGGACTTGCGGCGTTCGCGGGCGTACTCGAGAGCGAGCTCGCACACGTCGAGGTGTTCCCACGCTTCGATGACTTCAGCGTCGGATTCGGCGACGAGGCGGCGGGTTTCCATGTCGCGGCCGTCGGCTCGGAGGCGGGCGTACCCGCGGGCGGCGGCCAGGACACGTTTCGCGTCCTTCACTGCCTTCGAGCGGCCCGCGATGATCTCCGGTGCCCGTGCGATCGCCTGACGTGCCTGCAGGAGCGCACCGGCGCATTGCACCGGGGTGGGGAACAGGTGGATCAGCTCGTCCTCGTCTAGACCAGCGAGGTTCAAGGGGACGAGTTCGACGGAGGGTGTGGTCTCGGTTACCTCTCCCGTGTCGGGGTGAATGTTCATCGACGGCCCCGCTTCCCGGTCTTCCGCTTCTGGGCGCGGCGGGTAGCACGGTTACCCGGGAGGTGATCCAGCGTTGCGGGTCGGGGTGCCGGCTCGTGGATGAGGTGAGTGCTCGTATCCTCCACGCTGCCCACGGAGTCCTCCCGTTCGTTGACGGTCTCGACACTCGGGCTATGTCCTGACCCCAACGAGCCAGCACCCTTCGGTTCCCACGCGGCCTCGGTCAGTGCCTTGCGCTTGGCGCGCAATTGACGGTGCAGGTCGGTGCCCGCCTTGTCGGGGGTGAACGCCTTGACCGCGCGTGCGGCCTTGTCGATCGCGTCGAGGTTCTCAAGGTCTTCGGCGGCTTCGATGAGTGCCGCCCAGTCCTCGACCGGTGCCTGCGTTTCGGGGGTGGGTCGGGTGGTGCGTTCCTCGTCCTCGATGGACACGTCGCCAAGGATGTCGCGGAACGTCTGACGGAACGCGACCATGCGGGCCGTGCGCCCAAAGTGACGGGTCGGGGCGGCATCCCACTTCGCCGCCCACTCCTCATTCTCACGGGGTCTCTGCTCATCCCACCGGATCGTCACGGTGGTGGGGATGCGGACGCCCTTGCGGTACACCGTCACCCGAGCGAACTCGGGGTGCCCGTGGATCACGACCGACTGGACGGGTGCGTCGGGAAGGTGGTTCTGCTCGACTACCGGGGACCACGCCTCAGACCACACCAGGCCGTTGTCGGAGAACTCCACCGGTCCGGTGCCGTCCCACATGCCCGACCCGTGGACTCTGCGCTCCACCTCACCGATGGTCGTGACCTCAGCTACCTCGGTCACGCTGCACCTCCGTTCGCGATGAGTTCTGCGGTCGGCAGTTCGTTGTGCCATTCGCCGTTGATTCCGACGCGCCACCACGCGGGCTCTTTGGTGTAGCGCGTCACCCATGCCATGGCGTCTATGACGCACGCCACGTCCGAGCAGACCCAGGCCGATGCATGCGACCGTGACCTGTCGTACTCTCCCGGCTGGTTCGTGACGATGACGTCGAGCGACGGCCGCTCACACCTGGGGTTGTCTTCCTTGCGGGCCATGTCATGCCTCCTGGTAGCGCAGTGCGGTGCGGCGCGTGATCTTCGGGTAAGCGCGTTTCGCGGCGGCCTCAGCGAATGCGAGATCCGTGCGGAGCTGCTCGACACGGGCGTGCCCGTCGGGGTCGGCTGCGGCCCATGCGGTTTCGTCGATGGAGACGATCTCGGTGACTGTCTGCTGGAACCCGCCGAGGGAACCGACACCGGTGGCGCCGAATCGGTCGGCGTGGGGCATGTGCGCCGCGACGGCCTTCTTGAGCGCGGCGTTCGCGGACTTCTCGAGCGCGGCGATCCTGTCGTACTCGACCTTCACGCGCGCCCAGTCCCAGAGCGCGTCCGTGACGTTGTCGGGGAGGTCGTCCACGTCGGGGCACCCGTCTTCACGCCACGCGATGAACCGGTCCGCCGCGTGCACGAGGTACTCGATGAACTCCTCATCCCGCTCCACACGGATCCATGTGGCACCGTCGACCGGGGGTTGGTCGTCCTCGTCGCGGACCTCGAACCCGTACAGGGCGTACGCGGCACCCATGACATGCATCTGCCACTGCAACTGCGCTTGATGCTCGATCGGGATGGTGTCGGACTCCCACCCGTACGCGTGAGACTTCACCTCGATGACGACGAGGTGCTGATCCGCCCAGCCGATACCGTCCGGGGTGGCGCGGTGCAGGTCATTCGACCCCGCCGCCCACAGCGCACTGTTCGCCAAGACGACGTCCAGACGGTCAGCGGCTTCGTCTAGGATCGCGGCCTCACGCTCCGAGCCGGCGCGGGTGAACTTGTTCCCCCGGAAACTGGAACCGTTCATCTTCTCGGTCACGATCGTCTTCCGGGCCTTCAACCCGCCACGGGCGATACGCCACGCCTCCGACGCGGTGACACCCTCACCACGCTCAGCCAGCCACACCTCACGGGGGGCGTCGGCCTCCACGACGATGCGGGGAGCTTCGATGCTGGTAGTCATCACGCGGCCTCTCTGGGGATCTTCTTCAGGGTGTTGATGTCGGTGTTCCACTGCATGCCGTGGTTGGTCGTCGACAGGGCACGCATCACCACCTGGGGCTGCGCCTGCGGGTCGATCTGCTCGATGCGCCAACGGGTGCCGTTCACGACGAGCGCGTCACCCACCACCCACGGCTTCGGCTTGCTGTTCGCCCTCATGCCTTCACGACCCGCCCGCCGCGAAGGGTGTAGAACACGCCCGCCTCCACCGTTTCCCCGTCGACCTGCACGGCCTGCACACCGAGGACGTTCCAGTCGCGGTCACGTTCGGTCAGGACCAGCCAGCACCCCACGGCCCCACGCGCTGCTCCCTGACCGAGAACGGCGGCGATGGAGCCCATGTCGGCGACCGAGGCGCGGACCTGCGCGGAGTACCCGGTCGTCGCGGCGTTCGCGTAGCGCCCGGTCGTCGCGG
>NZ_JARHXC010000164.1:0-5909 GCF_029222405.1 Microbacterium sp. Kw_RZR3
CGTCTTATGCGCTTGGCTGGCGTCCGCGGCGTGAGGAAGTCGAAACGCGTGTTCACCACCCGCTCGGACAGGACGACGGCGCTCCCTGCCGATCTCGTGAACCGCAGGTTCACCGCTCCCGCGCCCAGGCGGCTCTGGGTCTGCGACGTCACCTACGTCGCGACGTGGTCCGGGTTCGCGTATGTCGCGTTCGTCACGGACGTGTACTCGAGACGCATAGTCGGCTGGAACGTCGCATCGACGTTGCGGTCAGAGGTCCTGCCTATGCCGGCGCTCGACATGGCCGCGTGGGGCGCGGGCGGCAGGCTCGACGGGCTGATCCATCACGCGGACCACGGGTCGAACTCCACCGCCATGGTCTACACCGACCGGATCGTCGAACTCGGCGCCGTCTCCTCGACGGGCACCGTCGGCGACTCGTTCGACAACGCGATGGCCGAGGCAGTGAACAACCTCTACAAGACTGAACTCATCCGTCAGCGCGGCCCCTGGCGAACCGTCGAGCAGGTTGAGCTCGCGACTCTGGAGTGGGTCTGGTGGTGGAACAACCAGCGGCTCCACGGCGAGCTTGATATGCGCACCCCCGCCGAGGTCGAGAACGCGTACTACGCTGACCTCGAATCAGCCAATCCGGCCCCTGCCGGACAAGGCTCCCGATAGGAACGAAAGTCAGGCCGATTCAGAGACCCGTTCTAAGCGGGTCGGGCTTCCTCCATCGGCTGATGTCCTCCATCAGCTCGTTGGAACGCCTACGCGCGAGTTCGACCCGGGGCTTAGCTTTCTCCGAAAGCCACTCCATGCGATCCGCTACGACGTCCTCGGTTTCCCCCATGGTCGAACGGTACCGGTGACTGTTTGTCCGCGGCAGAGCTAACGATGCCGTCGTTCAAAACCGATCGTTTGTGGTGCAGTTGCCCGCCAGTCGATCCAACATGTGAGCAGAAGTAATACCCCTCCGAGGCTGCGCAGCAGCGGAGGCCTGATATCCCGACTGCGCAGCAGCCGGGCTACCTCGCGTAGCGGGGTTGCGATGAGATCCCCTGGCTGGCGGAAACCGGCCTCCTGCCTCATCAGCGGAGAGGCTCCAAGACGGCGGGACCGGCACCTTCCTCCCCGCAGGTGGTCTGCGCTCGCGCCGTCATCTCCCGTCCTCCCCGTGGGTCGGGGCAAGGTGTCCGCTGATTCGATCGCAGCTTGCGGATAAGTCCGCCCACCAGAAGCCCTGTCTGACCTGTCTTTCCTGACCGGGTCCCGAGCCCTCGTCATAGGCGTCCGCGGTACCCGGTCGTCGCGCATGCTCCCATCCTCCGCCCCGGAGATCAGGACGCGACAGCTGCGTCGGTCTTGTCCTCGGCGAGCTGGCTGATGCGGGCGGGACTGACGCCGAGAAGCACCGCGGCGTCGGAGACCGTGACGCCATGCGCGCGAAGTTCGCGCACGACCGTGCGAGCCTGGCGCGCTGCAGCGACCTGACGCTCCTGCGCCGCCGCTGTGGCCTCCCGCGCCTCCTTGACGCGAACCGAAACGCCGGTCCCGAGATCAGGGATGAGGTTCACCTGCACATCGCTGTGGTCGACGTCGGGGGCGAGGGTGTCGAGGTAGTCGCGGACCTGCTGCTCTGCACGGTCGAGAGTGCGCACCTGAGTCACAGGATCGCCGTCGATTGCGAGTTCCCATCCGCCGTCCCAGCGGGTGGCCATGACATCGATCATCGTCATCGGTCCTGTCCCTTCATTTCCTCGATGGCCGCCAGCGCCTTCCGCGTCAATCCTGGCGACACCGTGGCCCAGACGTGAGCACGGCAACCATGCGCTGCGCCGAATCCACCCGCGGCTTCATCTGTAGGGAACATGACCCGAATCCGCCCTGGGCGAGGAATTGCGCGGGAAATCTCGGGACGCGTCACGGTGACGCGAGCGCCTCCACTGCCCCCTCCGGCAGCACGACCCACCCCTCCCGCCGGACGATGTCGAGGACCTCGGATGCCGGGGGCTCGAACGCCCCGAGCGCACCGGCGCGCGTCGCCAGAGCGGCCACCACCGCGTCGAAGGCATCGACGTTCGCGACCGCGAGCGGGGCGAAGCCGCCGAGTTCGAGCCACGGAGCGCGCGCGGACAGTGTCTCGAGGAGAACGGCCCGGCGCTCGGCATCCACCCGGTATCCGGTCGTGTCGAAGCCCCACAGACGCAGCGAGCCGCCGGGGTACACCTCGAACAGGCGCCCCTCGGCTGCTCGGTCGACGGGGAAGCCCGCCTCGGCGAGCCGCCCGAGAAGCCCCGCGCACCGCAGCGCGGTGACACCGAGGCGATCGGTCGAGACGCTGAGCGGCCAGCGGCCGATGCGCTCGCGCACCACGTGATCGGTGTGGCGGTAGACGAGCGGGCGACGCCAGTCGGCTCCGCCGTCAACGAGCTCGTGGGCGGAGCCGGAGTGGTGTGCGCGCACGAAGTCGACGAACGCGTCGGGCCAGCCGAGCGGGCAGTCGACCCCGAGCCAGACCGCTTCGCCGGAGACGGATGCCACGATCGTGGCGTCATCGACCCCGGCCTCCAGCCGTGTGAGCCGGGCGCCGCCGTCGGTCCAGACGAGCTCGGCGAGGGCGGTGCCGGGCACGCCCGCGGCCAGGTCGACGCCGATCGTTCTCACCCGCGCAGCCTACGGCCCCACGCCACGGGCGGCTCGGCCGCCCGTGCGGAATACCGTCGACGACGCCGTGGTTTCCCGCGGTGTGACTTCGCACGCTGCCGCCCTCGA
Organism: Microbacterium sp. Kw_RZR3; assembly: GCF_029222405.1. NCBI lineage: Bacteria > Bacillati > Actinomycetota > Actinomycetes > Micrococcales > Microbacteriaceae > Microbacterium > Microbacterium sp. Kw_RZR3. The sequence continues at coordinate 2,755 of NZ_JARHXC010000164.1, forward strand.
TCGCGCGCTCGCGTCGCTCGAGATCCGCGCCGAACACGCGCGCCGCTCGACACTCGAGGCGGGCGAACGCCTGACGGTTCCGCCCGGCGAGGCGACGCTGCTCTTCGTGCGCGCGGGAGAGATCACCGGCGACATCGGCGAGAATCTCGGCTGCTCGATCGACGCCGGATCGGGTGAGGCAGCGACCCTGCGCGGCCGCCGCACGCTCCTCGCGGGCGACGCTCTCGTCTCGCTCGGCTGCCAGCACCTCGCGCTCGCGTCGCAGTCCGGGGCCGAGGTCACCGTCATCTCCGTGAGAGTGGCACGCACCCTCCTCTCCGGCGCGCTCCCCGGCGTCGTCTTCGTCAACGACTTCACGCGCGCCGAGCCGGCCGCAGCGGCACTCGCCGCCCACCTCGGCCAGTCCCCCCGCCCGGGCGACACGACCATCTGCCACATCATGGTGCGCACGGTGGTCCTCGCGGCGATCCGCGCGTGGGCCTTCGCCGATGCGAACGCCGCGTGGCCGCCGCGCTCGGAGGATCCGTTCCTGGATCGTGCCGCCGCAGCGATCGTCGCGGATCCCGGGCACACCTGGACCACCGACGAACTCGCCGGTCTCGCCGCGATGTCGCGCTCGGTGTTCGCCGAGCGGTTCCGCGAGGCCTTCGGCCGCTCCCCCGGAGGCTACGTCACCGATGCGCGCGTGCGCCGCGCCAAGGAGCTCCTCGAAGCCGGCGAGTCCGTGTCCGAGGTGTCGCGGACCCTGGGCTACGCCTCCGATGAGGGCTTCCGCCGCGCGTTCCGCCGCGTCACCGGCGTGGCCCCCTCGCGATGGCGCGCCGCCGCGAGGCCGGTCCCGATCGCGCACGGCTGAGCCGCGACGGCCGGGATCAAACCGCCACGGCTGTGCCGCGCGTCACGTGGGCACGCTCAGCGCGAGTGCGGCACCCGCAGCGACAACCCGAACAGCACGGCACCGACGACGAGGAGCGCCGCGCCCACGGCATCCGTGACGACGATGCCCACTCCGTCGACCAGCAGCCCGCCGATACCGGCGGCCGCGACGATCGCGAGCTGGAAGCCCGTGACCACGAGGCTGCCACCCGCCTCGAGTCGGTCCGGCATCCGGTGTCCGACCCAGGTGTTGACGATGATCAGCCACGACGCGAAGAGGAAGCCCCACGCGAACACCGCCGCGGCGACCGCCGCGAATCCGGGGAGCGAGAGCACCACGACGATCGACGCCGCGATCGCGAGCGGACCGACGACGGACAGGATGACGAACGCCCGGTCGACCACGATCCCGATGACGATGTTGCCGATGAGCCCGCCGGCTCCGAACAGCGTCAGGAGAAGGACCACCGTTGCGGCATCCACCTCGGGGAGGCGCTCCAGCGCGAGCCGCACGTAGGTGTAGGCGAGGAAGTGCCCGAGCACGATGAAGACGTGGCCGACGAGTCCGAGCGCGGCTCCGGGCCGGCGGCGCGTGTCGACGAGGAGTCGGATGCTGGATGCCGCGGCCGCCGGCACCGGGGGCAGGACGAGACGCACGGCCACCCCCACGACGGCGGAGGCGAACCCGACGACGAGGAACGCCAGACGCCAGTCGAGCGCTTCGCTCAGCAGGACGCCGAGGGGGACGCCCGCGACGGTGGCCAGCGACAGACCGGCCGAGGTGAACATGACGGCGCGACCGATGCGGTCGGGCGCCGACAGCGAGGCCGCGACCGTGATCGACATCGACCAGAAGGTCGAGATCGCCGCGCCGAGGAGGAAGCGCGCGACGAGGATCGTGACGAAGTGGGGGGCGACCGCCACGGCGATGCTCGAGACCGCGGCCGCGGCGGCCGCGATCACGAGCAGCGTGCGGCGGTCCAGACGCGGGAAGATCAGCCCGACGGTGGGAGCCATCAGCAGCCCGGCGAGCGCGGTGACCGTCACGGTCTGCCCGGCCTGGCCGGGGGTGATGCCGAGACCCGCGGCCATCTCGGTGAGCACACCGTTGGGGAGGAACTCGGCGGTGACGAGCAGGAAGCTCATCAGCATCAGGACGACGAGCCCGCCGTATCTCATGCGGGCGACGGGAGCGACGGGAACGGGGGCGGTCATGGTCATGGCTCGATGCTCGCAACGGAGCATTCCGCGCGCCCGACCGATCGTCCGGGGCACCCCACCGTTCGTCCGAGCACGATCGTCGGCGCGCAACCGGTCGCCCTCACCCGCCGGACCTGAGAAGATCACCCCATGGCAGACGACGACCTCCCCGACTCCTTCGAGCCGGGCCTTCGCGTGCCTCCGCGACCCCAGCCGCCCGCGCCGCCCGTTCCGAAGGGCGACCTCCGGGTGGCCTCGATCATCGCGATCGTCACCGGGAGCATCGTCATCGCCTGGCATATCTTCCTGGTCTCGGTCAGCGCGATCGCCGACTTCGATCAGTTCGTATGGGTACAGCTCGGCATCTGGGCGCTCGCCCTCGTGTCGTTGGTCACCGGCATCCTGAGTCTGAACGCCCGCATGGCGCGCGAACTGGCCGCGGCCGGGTTCATCGCGGGAGTCGCCGCGGCCCTGCTGTCGCTGGGCATCGGCTTCTTCAGCGGAGCGGACTTCCTTCCCTGACGCCTTTCCGGCCCGGACGCGTCAGCCGGCGCATTCCTCGCTGAGCTCGGTGAGTGCCCACGAGCTCGCGGTGCGCTCGAGGTGCACCGTTCCGCAGTCGCCGTTGGCGTACGTCACCTGCAACATCGCGTCGTCGGCGGTCTCGGACTCGACGTCGACGGTCACATCGGCGGGGAGCCCCGCCGCCGCATAGAGGGCCGAGCTCTGCCGGATGAGGGTGGCGCAATCGTCGATCTCCACGCCGGTCGCGGCTTTGTACTCGGCGATCATCCGCTGCTGGAGGGGCTCGGTCAGCGCACCGCACGCGGCGACGGTGTCGGCGGAACGCACCGCCGTCCACCAGGTCTGGAACGCCGCGACCGGGCCGTCGGCCGGCACCGGCGATGCGGTGGCGACGGGGCTGGCATCCGACGTCGCGGCCGTCGTCTCGGACGGCTCGTCGGATGCCGAAGACCCGGTGCACCCGGTCAGGGCGAGACCGGCGGCGAGCAGGGTGATGACCAGCGCGTGGGGGGATCGCATCCCTCCATTGTCGCCGAGGCGGGCGTCGGCGTCAC
>NZ_JARHXC010000165.1:0-10546 GCF_029222405.1 Microbacterium sp. Kw_RZR3
CGTGATCGCGCTCGTCGCCTCGTCGATCACGAGGCTCTGCACTCGTGGGTCGGCGGCCAGGGGGGTGAGCGTCGCCGCGAAGGCATCCTCGTCGACGAGCTGAAGTCGCGCCCACGCCGCGACGAGGGCCAGAGGCACCGTGAGGACCGCGAAAGCCAGTAGAACGACGGATGCGACGGCACGGATCCTCAGCCGGGTCTTCGGTGTGGCGCTGCCGAGGATCGGCGCGAGGGAGAGGTGTCCGTCAGGCATGGCGTCATTGTGGCGGGTCGGGCCTTGCCACGGAGACATCAAGGCGCACCGGACTCGCCACCGGGAGGCGCTGACGGAGGCTGTCAGACCGCGCGCAGCACCGCCACGACACGGCCGAGGACGACGGCTTCGTCGCCCAGGATCGGCTCGAACGCGCTGTTGCGGGGGAGGAGCCACGTGTGGCCGTCACGGCGGCGGAAGGTCTTGACCGTCGCCTCGCCGTCGAGCATCGCCGCGACGATCTCGCCGTTCTCGGCGGTCGCCTGCGAGCGCACGACCACCCAGTCGCCGTCGCAGATCGCGGCGTCGATCATCGAGTCCCCCGACACCTTGAGCATGAAGAGCTCCCCCTTGCCCACGAGCTGGCGGGGGAGGGGGAAGATCTCCTCCACCTGCTGGTCGGCCGTGATGGGAACCCCGGCGGCGATGCGTCCGACGAGAGGGACGAGGGCCGCGTCACCGAGCGCCGGCGCGGTGTCGGCCGGGTTCTCGGCGGCGGCACCGGGCAGGTCGATGAGCACCTCCATCGCGCGCGTCTTGCCCGGGTCGCGGCGCAGGTAGCCGCTGAGCTCGAGCTGATTCAGCTGGTGGGTGACGCTCGAGAGCGACTTCAGTCCGACCGCGTCGCCGATCTCGCGCATGCTCGGCGGGTAGCCGTGCCGCGCGATGGAGCGCTGGATCACCTCGAGGATCGCGAGCTGCTTGTCGCTGAGGTTCTTGCGCCGCCGGGTCTGCGGCCGTTCGCGGCCGGCGGCGGTCGTCGCGTCGGTCATCTGAGCTCCCCTCGCGCCGCGCATTCTGCGGCGGAAATTCGAATGTCGGAGGTTGGTGATGAGGTCTCCGTGTCGAAACCGTATCCGGTGGACGACCCGAATGACACGGAGCCTCACGCGTGTCGCGTTCGATTCGTCTGCGATCACAGCCGGTGTTGACACTCGAAAGTATCGAAGATAGATTCGGAATACAGATTCGCACCACCGCCCTCCCGGCCGAGGGTGGGGTGCGAATCTCTCCCCACCAAGGAGCACACCATGAGCAGCATCACCTTCACCGCCCCCACCACTCGCCTGCGTCTGACCGCACGTGGTCGCCGTGTCGTGGCGTTCCTCGCCGCGCTGCCCGTGGTGGTCGCTCTCGCCATCGCCGTCGTCGGAGGTGGGTCCGCGCTCGCGTCGAGCGAGAGCGGTGCCCCGAGCGGCTCGTTCGCCGAGATCACCGTGATGAGCGGCGAGACCCTCTGGTCGATCGCCGAAGACGTGGCTCCCGAGGCTGATCCCCGCGATGTCGTGGCGCAGATTTCGCGCCTGAACGCCCTCGACGGCGGAGCGGTCTCGGCGGGCCAGCGCATCGCCATCCCCACCGAGTACCTCGCCGCGCCCTGAGGCGTCGGCTGATCGTCGCGGCGGCCTACCATTGGTGGGGTGACTGTGCGCCTCGACGACCTCCCTCTTCGCGATGATCTCCGCGGGATGACGCCCTACGGCGCTCCGCAAGCGGCTCTGCCCGTGGCCCTCAACGTGAACGAGAACACGCACCCCGTTCCGGCGGAAGTGGCCGACGACATCCTGGATGCCGTCGCCCGGGCGCTGCGTGACGTCAACCGGTATCCCGACCGGGAGTTCACCGGGCTCCGTGAGGCCTTCGCCGGCTACCTCGGTCACGGCTTGACGCCCGAACAGATCTGGGCGGCCAACGGCTCGAACGAGGTGCTTCAACACGTCCTGCAAGCCTTCGGCGGGCCCGGACGGACGGCCGTGGGCTTCGCGCCGACCTACTCGATGTACCCGATCCTCACGCGCGCGACCGGGGCGCGCTGGATCGCGGGAGAGCGCGCGCACGACTTCACGCTCAGCCCCGAGTCGGCCGCGGCCCAGGTACGGGAGCAGCGTCCCGACATCGTGTTCCTGTGCGCGCCGAACAACCCCACGGGGACGCCGCTTCGACTGGACGTCGTCGAGGCGGTCTACGACGCGACCGACGGGATCGTCATCGTCGATGAGGCGTACCAGGAGTTCGCGCCCCGCGACGAGCCGTCCGCCGTCACTCTGCTGCCCGGCCGTCCTCGACTCGTGATCTCGCGCACGATGAGCAAGGCCTTCGCCTTCGCCGGTGCACGCGTGGGTTACCTCGCCGCCGATCCGGCCTTCGTCGACGCCCTGCGCCTCGTGCGGCTCCCGTACCACCTGAGCGCCCTCACCCAGGCCGCGGCGACGGCGGCGCTCGGCCACGCCGACACCATGCTGTCGATGGTCGACGAGATCGTCGCTCAACGCGACCGGATCTCGGCCACGGTGTCGGCGCTCGGCTACTCGGCGCACGAATCGTGGACCAACTTCGTGCTCTTCGGCGGTGTCGACGACCCCGCCGCCACCTGGAAGGCGTTGTACGACCGCGGCGTCCTCATCCGCGACGTCGGCATCGCGCACCACCTGCGCGTCACGGCGGGCACGGCCGACGAGACCACCGCGTTCCTCGATGCCCTCGCCTCGGTAGGATCGCGGTCATGACCGGCCCCGCCACGCCCCGCACCGCTTCTCTCACACGCGAGACGAGCGAGTCGCACATCGAGCTCGAGCTCGACCTCGACGGACGCGGTGCCAGTGACATCCAGACCACGGTCCCGTTCTTCGATCACATGCTGACGGCGTTCGCCAAGCACTCGCTGACCGACCTCCGCGTGCGCGCCACCGGCGACACGCACATCGACGCACACCACACCGTCGAAGACACCTCGATCGTGCTCGGTCAGGCGATCCGTCAGGCACTCGGCGACAAGTCGGGCATCGCGCGGTACGGCGACGCCCTGGTCCCCCTGGACGAGGCGCTCGCTCAGGCGGTCGTCGACATCAGTGGCCGCCCCTACCTCGTGCACACGGGTGAGCCCGCGGGCTTCGAGCACCACCTGATCGGTGGTCACTTCACGGGCTCGCTGGTTCGGCACTCGTTCGAGGCGATCTCGATCCACGCGGGTCTCACGGTGCACGTGCGCGTCCTCGGGGGGCGTGATCCGCACCACATCGCCGAGGCCGAGTACAAGGCACTCGCGCGCGCGTTCCGCCAGGCGAAGGCGCTCGACCCGCTGGTCGACGGCATCCCGAGCACCAAGGGAGCACTGTGACATCCAGGCCGCTCGTCGCTGTCCTCGACTACGGTTCCGGCAACGTCCACTCCGCTGTCAAAGCCCTGATCGAGGCCGGTGCCGATGCGCGACTGACCTCCGACCGCTCTCTGCTCCTGGATGCCGACGGTTTGCTCGTCCCTGGTGTCGGCGCGTACAGCGCCGTGATGGGCGCGCTGAACGAGAGCCGCGGCGGCGAGATCATCGACCGCCGTCTCGCCGGCGGTCGCCCGGTGCTCGGTATCTGCGTGGGCATGCAGGTCATGTTCGAGCGCGGCATCGAGCGCGGGGCCGACACCGAGGGCCTGGGGGAGTGGCCGGGTACCGTGGCCGAGCTCGAGGCCCCGGTGCTCCCGCACATGGGGTGGAACACCGTGGCATCCGGAGCCGGTTCCCGCCTGTTCGACGGGATCGAGAACGAGCGCTTCTACTTCGTGCACTCCTACGCAGCGCAGGAGTGGTCGCTCGAGGTCACCCCGCCGTTCCCCGAGCCCGTCCTGACCTGGTGCACGTACGGAGCGCCGTTCCTCGCGGCGGTCGAGAACGGGCCGCTGTCGGCGACGCAGTTCCATCCCGAGAAGTCGGGCGAGGCCGGCATCCGGCTCCTCGCCAATTGGATCGACGGGCTGCGCACGACTACTGTGTGACCTCGTGCCCAGGCTCGGCGAGATGCGCCGACGGGCCCGAGGAGCCATGAACGATTTCGCGTCCACGCCCGAACTTGTGCTGCTTCCGGCGGTCGATGTCGCCGACGGCAAGGCCGTCCGCCTCACCCAGGGAGAGGCCGGTACCGAGACCAGCTACGGCGACCCCGTCGACGCCGCGGCGGACTTCGCACGCCAGGGCGCGCAGTGGATCCACCTCGTCGACCTCGACGCGGCTTTCGGTCGAGGCAGCAACGCGAACGTCATGCGCAAGGTCATCAAGCAGGTCAAGGGTGTGCAGGTCGAGCTCTCCGGCGGCATCCGCGACGACCGTTCGCTCGAAGCGGCACTCGAGAGCGGCGCGAGCCGCATCAACCTCGGCACCGCGGCGCTCGAGAACCCCGAGTGGGCAGCCGACGTCATCAACCGCTACGGCGAAGCGATCGCCGTCGGTCTCGACGTCCGCGGGACCACGCTCGCGGCGCGCGGCTGGACCCGCGACGGCGGCGACCTCTGGACCGTCCTCGACCGCCTCGAGGACGCCGGCTGCAGCCGCTACGTGGTCACCGACGTCACAAAGGACGGCACGCTCCGCGGCCCCAACATCGAGCTGCTGCGCGAGATGACGCAGCGCACGCCGAAGCCGATCGTCGCTTCGGGCGGCGTGTCGAGCCTCGACGACATCGCGGCGCTCCGCGAGCTCGTGCCGCTGGGCGTCGAGGGCGCGATCGTCGGCAAGGCGCTCTACGCGGGCCAGTTCACGCTGGCCGAGGCACTGGATGTCGCCGGACACTGACGATCCGCACGGCGCCCACGCGCACGGTGCCCACGCGCACGGCGCCCACGCGGATTCGGCCGGTGTCCCATGGGAGGGGCGCAGCTTCCAGGCCAATCCCCACTCGGGCGACGACGGCTCGGCCGACCCCGCGTTGTTGGCGGCCCTGCTCGCGTTCCGCGCGGGGGAGGGCGACGCACGCGCGGTGGTCGACGCCTACCGCGAAGCGCGCCTGCTGATCCCCCTCGTCGCCGAGAAAGGCGATCACGGCGTCGGGGCGCACGGACTCGAGGTCGACAAGACCCAAGAGCTGTCGATCGTGACGGTGGCGGCTCCCGACGGTCGCAAGGTGCTGCCCGTGTTCACGTCCGTCGCGGCTCTTCAGACATGGGATGCCACGGCCCGCCCCGTCCCCGCGGACGGCCGCCGCACGGCCCTGGCCGCGGCGTCCGAGGACACCGAGCTCATCGTGGTCGACCCGGCCTCCGAAACGGAGTTCGTCCTGCGCCGCCCCGCGGTCTGGGCCATCGCGCAGGGCGAGCCGTGGGAGCCGGCGCACACGTCGCCGACGATCTTCACCGGACTGCAGGAGAGCATCTCGGGGGAGCTCGCTGTGCTCGATCTCGCGGTCGAATCGGGCGATCCAACGGGCCGCCTGCGCGGCCCCGAGCTGGTGGTGCATCTGCAGCTGATGTCGGGCCTCGAACAGGAGGAGCTGGATGCCGTGCTGGCGCGCATCGCGCGCCGCTGGTCGGCCGACGATCGCATCGCCGTGCTCGTCGACTCCCTCACGGTCAAGTTGCACCGCAGCTCCGACGCCTGACCCGCATAGCACTCCGACGGTGTGAGGGTCGCCCTCCGCGGTCCCGGTCCCTTCGACAGGCTCAGGGACCTCGGCTCCGGCAGACCACCCCACGGTCCACCGAGCCGCCCCTCTTCCCGCGGATGTCAGGGAGGAGCTGTCCTGCGGTGGCGCAGGGCGAAGGGATGCCATTCTCCCGAGGCAATCGGGGTAGGGGCCCTGCTCTTGCCTCGGGAGGATGGCATCCCGGAGTCCGGTACCTCCCCAGAACGAGCGACCTACGTGACGGGACCCGTCCACTTCTCGCCCGGACCCTTACCGATCGGGTCCTGAATGGTCGACGCCTCGCGGAACGCGAGCTGCAGCGACCGCAGCCCGTCGCGCAGGGAGCGCGCGTGCATGTCGCTGATCTCGGGGGCGCCGGCGGTGATGAGGCCGGCGAGGGCGTTGATGAGCTTGCGGGCCTCGTCGAGGTCGAGCTGCTGCGTCGGATCGTCGGCCAGGCCGGTCTTCACCGCCGCGGCGCTCATGAGGTGGACGGCGGCGGTCGTGATGACCTCGACGGCGGGGACGTCGGCGATGTCGCGGGTGGCCGAGGCCGCGGCGCGCTCCTGTTCCTCCCAGCGGGCGAGACGCTCGTCTTCGGCTCCGTGGCGGTGCGCGGAGTGGTCGTCGGCGGGCTGGTCGGAGGGGATCGTGTCCACGTGAATCTCTCTGCTAGACTATGGCGGGCTTCGGAGTGTCTCACTCCGTACGAAAGAGGATCACATCCCACCCGCGCTTGCCGCTCCAGGCTACCGGGTTCCCGCACTCCGCTCCGTTTCGCACGGGGTCGTCTGGGTGCAGAAGCCGGTGCTGACAGCGCCGTGCCGGGTGGCGTGTGTACTCCTCTTCGCCCGCGATTCGATCGGATCGCGGCGGCCACCACCCGCACACAAGAGGAGTTCCGCATCAGCGATCCCCGCACCAACGAGCGCATCCGAGTCCCGGAGGTCCGTCTCGTCGGACCCAACGGCGAGCAGGTCGGCATCGTCCGAATCGAAGCTGCGCTGCGCCTGGCCCAGGAAGCGGACCTCGACCTGGTCGAGGTTGCGCCGAGCTCGAAGCCTCCCGTGGTCAAGATCATGGATTACGGCAAGTTCAAGTACGAGGCCGCGCAGAAGGCCAAGGAAACGCGTCGTAACCAGGCCAACACGGTCCTCAAAGAGGTCCGGTTCCGCCTCAAGATCGAGGCTCACGACTACATCACCAAGCTCAAGCGCGCCGAGGGCTTCCTTCAGGCGGGCGACAAGGTGAAGGCGATGATCCTGTTCCGCGGTCGCGAGCAGTCGCGTCCCGAGCAGGGTGTGCGCCTGCTCCGCAAGTTCGCGGAAGATGTCGCCGAGTTCGGCACCGTCGAGTCCAACCCCACGATCGACGGCCGCAACATGGTGATGGTGGTCGCCCCGCACAAGAACAAGTCCGAGGTCAAGACCGAGCAGAACGCGCAGCGCGCGGCGAACCGCGAGGCGGCGCGCAGCGCTGCCCGTGGCGACTCGGCCCCGGAAGAAACGCCCAGCTCGGCCCCCGCCGAGTAAAGCTCCCCAGACTCCCGCTCCGTCGGGAACACCAACGAAGGAAGACAGATGCCGAAGCAGAAGACCCACTCGGGCGCCAAGAAGCGCTTCAAGCTGACTGGTAGCGGCAAGCTCATGAAGCAGCAGGCCGGCATGCGCCACAACCTCGAAGGCAAGGCCTCGAAGCGCACCCGCCGCCTGAACCAGGAGCAGGTCCTGGCCGCCGGTGACTCGAAGGTCGCCAAGAAGCTCCTCGGTCTCTGAGCGCCGACGCACGTTAGGAAGAAACAGAAATGGCTAGAGTCAAGCGGGCAGTAAACGCCCACAAGAAGCGTCGCGTCATCCTCGAGCGCGCCTCCGGTTACCGCGGTCAGCGTTCGCGCCTGTACCGCAAGGCCAAGGAGCAGGTCACCCACTCCCTGGTGTACGCGTACCGTGACCGTCGCAAGCGCAAGGGCGACTTCCGTCGTCTGTGGATCCAGCGCATCAACGCCGCGTCCCGCCAGAACGGCCTCACGTACAACCGCTTCATCCAGGGCCTCGGCCTCGCGGGTGTCCAGGTCGACCGTCGTATGCTCGCCGAGCTCGCCGTGAACGAGCCCGCCGTGTTCGCCTCGCTGGTTCAGACCGCGAAGGCGGCGCTGCCCAGCGACGTCAACGCCCCGAAGACCGCGTAAGACGCGTCTTCGCACCGAACGGGCGTCCTCTGCGGAGGGCGCCCGTTCGTCGTTTCCGCGCGGCATCCGGGGGTCTATGCCGCCCACGCCATACACTGAGGACGTGCTCGAGAACCCCCGTTCGCCGCGGGTGCGCGCCGTGGCCAAGCTCAGCAAGCGCGCCGCCCGTCAAGAGACCGGCCTCTTCCTCCTCGAGGGTCCGCAGGCCGCGCGCGAAGCCCTCGCGTGGGCTCCCGAGACCATGCTCGAGCTCTACGCGACCCCGACGGCTCTCGAGAAGCACACCGATGTGCGTGATGCCGCCGAGCGAGCGGGCGTCGACCTGCAGTACACGACCGAGGCGGTCCTGGATGCCATGGCCGACACGGTCACGCCCCAGGGCATCGTCGCGGTGGCCCGGCAGACTCCGACGGCGTTGAAGGACGTGCTCGCGGGCAACCCGCGCCTCATCGCGATCTGCGAGGAGGTGCGCGATCCCGGCAATCTCGGCACGATCATCCGCGCCGCGGACGCCGCCGGTGCCGATGCCGTCGTCCTCACGGGACGCACCGTCGATCCGTACAACCCGAAGGTCGTGCGATCGACCACCGGTTCGCTGTTCCACCTTCCCGTCGCGGTCGACCTCGATCTCGCCGACGTCGTGGCGCGAGCGCACGAGGCCGGGTTGCGCGTGGTCGCCGCCGATGTCGACGGCGACGACTTCCTGGCATCCCGAGACCTCCTGTCGGAGCCGACGGCATGGCTGTTCGGCAACGAGGCGCGGGGACTGGACGACACGGCGCTCGCTCACGCGGACCTGTCGTTGCGCCTGCCGATCTACGGCCGCGCCGAGTCGCTGAACCTCGCGACGGCCGCGAGCGTGTGCCTGTACGAGACCGCCTTCGCTCAGCGCGCGCGGTGACCCCGCGGGACGTTCCCGGCTGTTACAGAACGGTTAAGGCGTGCGCCAGAGGCTGGTCGGACGCACATCATCCTCATAGGGTGAACGCATGGCATCCGTTCCCCCGGCGGGCCCTGAGCCCCTTGTCGTCGTCTCCGATGTGCAGAAGCACTACGGCCAGTTTCAGGCGCTGAAAGACATCAATCTCACCGTCGACCGTGGTGAGGTCGTCGTCGTCATCGGTCCCTCCGGATCGGGTAAGTCGACGCTCTGCCGCACGATCAACCGCCTCGAGACGATCACGAGCGGGTCGATCACCATCGACGGTGCGCGCCTGCCCGAAGAGGGCAAGGCGCTCGCGAAGCTGCGTGCCGATGTCGGCATGGTCTTCCAGTCGTTCAACCTCTTCTCGCACCTGACGATCCTCGAGAACGTCACGCTCGGTCCCATCAAGGTCCGCAAGCTCAAGAAGGCGGATGCCGAGAAAGAGGCGCGGGCATTCCTGGAACGTGTGGGCGTCGGTCACCAGGCCGACAAGCTCCCCGCCCAGCTCTCGGGCGGTCAGCAGCAGCGTGTCGCGATCGCTCGCGCACTGGCGATGAAGCCGAAGGTCATGCTGTTCGACGAGCCGACTTCGGCCCTCGACCCCGAGATGATCAACGAAGTGCTTGACGTCATGGTCGGTCTCGCCAAGGACGGCATGACCATGATCGTCGTCACCCACGAGATGGGCTTCGCGCGAAAGGCCGCGAACCGGGTGGTCTTCATGGCCGACGGGCAGATCGTAGAGCAGGCGGCTCCCGAGCAGTTCTTCACGAACCCGCAGTCCGACCGTGCGAAGGACTTCCTCTCGAAGCTCATCACGCACTGATCGAAAAGGCGACGAACAAGGAGGTTCTCTCGCCCCAACTCGTGTCACCTTTCCCCCCCGGCCGACCCGAACGCGCCGTCACCGACCCCTTTCCGCACAGCACACGTAACCAAGGAGACATCACATGCGTAGAACTCGTACTCTCACGGGCCTCGGCGTCCTCGCCGCGAGCCTGCTCGCCCTGACGGCTTGCAACAGCGGCACCCCCGGCTCGCCCGATGCCGGATCCGACGGCGGCAGCAGCGACGCCCCGGTCTACGGCGCGGTCGCCACCGACGTCACCATCGAGAACAGCCCGACGTTCGACAAGATCAAGGCGGCCGACAAGGTCGTCATCGGCGTCAAGGAAGACCAGCCCGGCCTCGGCTACCTCGACCCCGTCACGGGCGAGCGCAAGGGCTTCGATGTCGACATCGCGCGGTGGATCGCCGCGTCGCTCGGATACGACCCGGCCGACAGTGCCAAGGTCGAGTACAAGGCGATCGCCTCGGCGAACCGCGAGCAGGCGATCATCAACGGTGACATCGACTACTACGTCGGCACCTACTCGATCACCGACAAGCGCAAGGAGCAGATCGCCTTCGCCGGGCCCTACTTCCTCACGGGCCAGGGCCTGCTCGTCGCCGCCGACAACGACACCATCACCGGCAAGGACTCGCTGACCGCCGACACCACGGTGTGCTCGGTCACCGGCTCGACGCCGATCCAGCGCATCCGCGAAGAGACACCCGCCAAGGTCGTCGAGTTCGACACCTACTCGCAGTGCGTCGAGAAGCTGAAGAACGGCGAGGTCGACGCGGTGACGACCGACGAGGCCATCCTTCTCGGCTACGCCGCTCAGGACCCCGACAACCTCAAGATCGCGGGCGAGCCCTTCAGCGAGGAGCGCTACGGCGTCGGCCTCGCCAAGGGCGACACCGCGTTCCAGGAGTTCGTGAACACCATGTTCACCGACGGCGGCTCCACCTGGG
>NZ_JARHXC010000166.1:0-14706 GCF_029222405.1 Microbacterium sp. Kw_RZR3
CGTGGATCAAGGGGCGGGCCGGGTGGTCGGCTCTCGCGGCGCTGCCGGCCGATCCTGCGGCGCGTGCCGCCCTCGACAGCCTGGGCCGCCTCGGACGGTCCGGACCGGGTGCGTTCCTCTCCGACGAATGGATGCCGCTCTCCGCGGTCCCGCCGCACTCGCTGTGGATGCAGCTCGACGCGGTCCGCGCGGCCGGCGTCCCGATCGTCTCCGGTTCCGGCGTGCACCACCCGGTGGAGATCCCCGCCGAGCCCGTCCGCGCCGCTGTCGCGCTCGAGCGACGCGGGTCGAGCCTGCAGATGCGCGGCATCGTTGAGGGCGTCGCCGAAGAGGTCGCTTCGCTGTCGTCCTGGGTCGTGGGCGACCCGGCCGTCGCCGTCGCCTTCGTCGCCGATCGCGACGGCGCCGACGAAAGGATCACCCTCGCGCGACTGTCGACCCCGGCGGCCGCACCCGTGCGCGGACTCCTCGCCCGCCCGAACGCGCTCACCATCGACGCGGCGAGCGCCGACACCTTCCTGGCCGACTACCTGCCGCGCCTCCAGCTCGATGCGCCCGTCGTGTCCCCACGTGGCACCGTCGAGGTGCCCGCCGCTCCTCTGCCGGTACTCGAACTCATCGTCGACCACCAGGGCGACGGGGCATCGATCGCGGCGCGGTGGGATCGCTCAACCACGCGCGGACGCCACCACCCCGAGCACGAGAGCGCTGTGTGGGCGACCGCTTCCGCCGTCGCCTCCGATGCGCGGATCACCCTCCCGGAGCCGTACCCGTCGGGAACGACGCCTCCGAGGCCGCTCGTTCCGGCGGCGGCGGCGATCCTCTCCGTCGAGGTGCTGCCGCGCCTTCGCGACGTCGATCATGTGCGCGTGCTCGTCACCGGCGCGGGGCGGGACTACCGCGCGGCACCCGAGGCTCCGGTCGTGGAACTGAGCACCTCCGCCGACGACGGCAGTGACTGGTTCGATCTTCACGCGCGAGTCAGCGTCGGCGACGTCGAGGTCGACTTCACCGACCTGTACACGGCCTTGGCGCTCGGCGACAGGGTGCTCTTCCTCGGCGATGGGGAGTACGTCCGTCTCGACACCCCCGAGTTCGCGCGCTTGCGTGCGGTCATCGATGAGGCCCGGACGCTCGCCGACCGGCCGGAGTCGCAGCTGAAGCTGAACAGGTACAACGTCGGTCTGTGGGATGACCTGTCGGAGCTGGGCATGATCGCCGCGCAAGAGGCCGAGTGGTGGCTGCGGGTGAGGGGGCTCACCGACGATGCAGCGCTCGAGACTGTCGATCCGCCGGCGGGTCTTCGCGCGACCCTGCGCGACTACCAGCGTGCGGGCCTCGACTGGCTCCACTTCCTGCGCACACAGGGACTCGGCGGCATCCTGGCCGACGACATGGGTCTCGGCAAGACGGTGCAGACGATCGCCATGATGGAGGCGGCACGCGGGGCGGATCCGACCATGGCGCCGTTCCTCATCGTCGCTCCGACGAGCGTCGTCGGAAACTGGGCCCGGGAGTGCGCGACGTTCGCGCCGGGGCTCGACGTGCGCGTCGTCACGGCGACGCAGGCGCGGCGCGCGACGAGCATCCAAGAGACGGCCGCCGGGGCGCACGTCGTCGTCACGAGCTATGCATTGTTCCGACTCGAGCAAGAGCAGTACGCCGAGGTCGACTGGTCCGGGCTGGTGCTCGACGAGGCGCAGCAGATCAAGAACCCTGCCTCCCGCGGGTATCGCGCCGCGCGGGCGCTTTCCGTCCCCTTCACGCTGGTCATCACGGGCACCCCGATGGAGAACAACCTTCTCGAGCTGTGGGCCCTCATGTCGCTCGTTGCGCCGGGACTCCTCGGGACGCGCGAATCCTTCACGACCCTCTATCGGACGCCGATCGAGAAGCACTCCGACGCCGCGCGCCTCGACCTCCTGCGTCGCCGGATCCGGCCGTTCCTGCTGCGGCGCACGAAGGATCTCGTCGCGTCGGAGCTTCCGCCGAAGCAGGAGACGATCATCGAGGTCTCCCTCCACCCGACGCACCGCAAGCTCTATGACCGGCGCTTCCACCGGGAGCGGCAGCGTCTGCTCGGGCTGCTCGACGACGCCAAGGGGAACAGCTTCGCGATCTTCCGATCGCTGACGATGCTGCGGCAGCTGGCACTCGATCCCGCCCTGGTCGACGAGGGAGAAGCCCCGTCCGCGAAACTCGACGCCCTGGAGGAGTTGTTGGTCGAGGCCGCCGCCGAGGGGCACCGCGTCCTGGTCCTGAGCCAGTTCACGCGTTTCCTCCGCGCCGCCCGGGAGCGCTGCACCGAGGCGGGACTCGCCTCGGGATATCTCGACGGCACGACCACGAACCGGCAGGCGGAGATCGATCGGTTCCGTGAGGGTGACGACCCCGCCTTCTTCGTGTCGTTGAAAGCGGGGGGCGTCGGGCTCAATCTGGTCGAGGCCGACTACGTGGTGCTGCTCGACCCGTGGTGGAACCCCGCCGTCGAAGACCAGGCGATCGATCGCGCGCACCGGATCGGGCAGACGCGTCCGGTGATCGTCTACCGCCTCGTCGCGGCCGAGACCGTCGAAGAGAAGGTGGTCGCGTTGCGCGAGGCGAAGGCCGAGCTGTTCTCGCGCGTCCTCGACGGCGGCAGCGACGAGGGCGGCACGTTCGCGGGAGGACCGCGCCTGACCGCCGACGACATCCGGAGTCTGCTGGACTGACGTCCTGCGATGCCCGTTCACCGTGGGGATGGTCCGATCGACGGCCCCGGATGGCTGCCGCCGGACTCTCGCATCGACGCGCGTCTGGCCGATGTCGGAGGTCGGGTCTACCGTGTGGCTATGTCCGCCGAACCGTCTCCCGTCGCCGTCGTCGCCGGCACCCCCGCGGGGGGAAACCGCACCTTCCTCGCGGTTCTCGTCAACACCGCGGCGGCCAACGTCACGACGAGCTTCCTGTGGTTCGCCCTCACCTTCTGGGTCTACATCGAGACGCGTTCGGTCCTGGCCACCGGCATCGTCGGCGGCGCTTACATGCTTCTCCTCGCCGTGTTCGCGATGGTCTTCGGGTCGATCGTCGACCGACACCGGAAGCACCGCGTCATGGTGTTCTCCGGGCTCGTCACCCTCACGGCATTCCTCGTCGCCGGCGCGCTCTGGCTGGCTTTCCCCGAGTCGGCCCTGCTCGATCTCGGCGGACCGTGGTTCTGGGTGTTCTCCGCGGTCATCCTCGCGGGCGCTGTCGTCGAGAACATGCGGAACATCGCCCTGTCCACCACCGTGACCCTTCTCGTCCCGGTCGAGCGTCACGCCAACGCGAACGGTCTCGTCGGGACGGTCCAAGGCTTGGCGTTCGTGGTCACGAGCGTCTTCAGCGGCCTGTCCGTCGGGTTCCTCGGCATGGGCGGCACGCTGGCCATCGCGATCGGGCTCACGCTCGCGGCGCTCGTGCACCTGCTCACCATCCGCATCGCCGAAGAGAAGCCGGCGGCAGGCGCTGAACCGGGGCCGATCGTCGATCTGCGTGGAGCGTGGCGCGCCGTCCGCGCCGCGCCCGGGCTCATCGCGCTCATCATCTTCTCGACCTTCAACAACCTCATCGGCGGCGTCTACATGGCACTGATGGACCCGTACGGGCTCGATCTCTACCGATGGGAGATCGACGGACGGGTCTACAACGCCGAAATCTGGGGCGTCGTGCTCGCGATCAGCGCGACGGGCTTCATCGTCGGGGGCGGCCTCGTCGCGAAGTTCGGCCTCGGTCGCAATCCCATCAGAACGATGCTGTGGGTCGTCATCGGGATGGGCGTGCTCGGGGCGATCTTCACCCTGCGGGAATGGGGGTGGCTCTTCGCGGTGGGGATCTGGGTCTACATGGCGCTCATCCCGATCGTCGAGTCCGCCGAGCAGACCGTCATCCAGAAGGTCGTGCCCTTCGCCACCCAGGGACGGGTGTTCGGATTCGCCGCCGCCGCCGAGTCGGCCGCGGCGCCGGTGACGTCGTTTCTGATCGCGCCGACCGCGGCGTTCGCGATCATCCCCTACATGAACGGCGACACGGGGAAGGCCACGTGGGGCTGGCTGCTCGGCGACGGCCAGTCCCGCGGCATCGCGCTCGTCTTCGTCTTCGCGGGTCTGTTCATGGTGGTCGCGGCTTCTCTGGCGTTCCTCACCCGCTCGTACCGCACGCTCTCTCGTCAGTACCGCACGGCCGAGGTGAACGCCGAGGTCGTCGAGGCAGGTGTTCCGGATGCCGAGGGCACCACGGTGTCCGCGCCCACGCGGCTGGGGGCCGACGTCGAGGTCGCCCCGAGCGGTCCTCCGCCCGAGGAGCAGCGAACGATCGACACCACCGCTGGCCACGCTGTCCGTGCCGACGGACACGAGGGCTCGAGGATCGCCCCCGCCCCATCGAATGGCGGGCGCGACTGAGGGGGCGCCAGCCGTCTGCCCGAAGACAACACCTGCGCTCTCGACGATGCGTCTCGGTTCAGGCCAGGCGGGTGCGCCCGCCCGGCGGGATCAGTCCGCCCCCTCGATCCCGATCACCACGTCGTTCAGCACGGCGGCTTCGTCGTCCCACAGAGCCAGGAACGAGGCGGCCAGAGCGTCCTCGAGGCCGGCGAGGCTCTTCACCCGGAAGATGACGGCCGCCGCCGTGGGTTCCCGCCCCGCGTCGCGCGCGTCTTTCGCGTAGCCCTGACCGACCGCGCGAACCCACGTCTCCGAGGCGGCCTTCACCGTCGCGTAGTTGGCACCGCCCGCGAGGGGGCGCGCGACCGAGGTCGAAGAGACGATCGCCAGGCGCCCGGCATCCGAGGTTCTGAGGTCGTCGTCGAAGGCGCGGCTCACGTGTCGCAGTGCCGTGAGAGACCGCAAGAGGAATGCGAAGTCGTCGTCGCTCTGGCCTGCGAGTCCGCCGCCTCCGCGCCAACCGCCGACGAGGTGCAGAAGACCGTCGATCCGGCCGTGCGCCGAATGCACGTGATCACGGAGCGCGTCGACCGCGTCGGAATCCGTGAGGTCGCAGCGTCGAACCGAGACGCCGGGGATCTCAGCCGCGACCGAAGCGAGGCGCTCGTCGTCGCTGCCGACGACCACCACGCGAGCCCCGGCATCGAGCAGCAACCGGGCGGCGGAGCGCCCCGCAGCGCTCGTGCCGCCCGCCAGGAGCACCAGTCGGTCCCGCACGCCTTCGTCCATGGCCACCACGTCGGTCATCGTCGCCCCCTCCTCCAGTGTGTCCCGACGCGCGCGCCACGTCGAGACCGTTCGCGCCCACCCTCGTCGAGTGGCCAAGAAACGCCGTATCGCCGCGGGCGGCTACGGCGTGTTCTGGACACTCGACGGGGGGAGCCCGCCGCGGGAGCGCGCGCGGCGTCTCAGTCGGTGCCGCGGATTCCCTCGGTCGAGGCGATCACGGGGCGCATCTTCTTCTCGAGCGCCTCGAAGAACATCGACAGCGGGAACTCGTCGTCGAGCACGGCGTCGGTGTACCCCTTCGGCAGGCCCGCGAGCACGTCGTCGGGCAGACCGCGCGCCCAGACCGACGCGGGGTGCGGGGTGACGACCGAGCGCACCAGGTCGTAGGCGGCGAGCCAGTGCGCCGTCTTCGGGCGGTCGATGGAGCGCCAGTACAGCTCGTCGATCGCGTCCGCGAGGGCGATCACCGCGGCGGGGACCTCGTCCCAGTCGAAGGCGAGCGACGTGTCGGTCCAGTGCAGCACACGGCGCTGGTGCAGCCACGCGAACAGCAACTGGCCGCCGAGGCCGTCGTAGTTGCGCACCCGCGACCCGGTGATCGCGAAGCGGAAAATGCGGTCGAAGATCACCGCGTACTGCACGAGCCCGGCGTGTTCGAGCATGGCCTGCTCCGCGGCATCCAGCTCCGATCCCTGAGCCTGTCGAGCCGACAGGCGGGCCTGCAACGCGACGCATTCGCGGAACGCGGTGAGGTCGCACCGCAGCTCCTCGAGCGAGTACAGGAAGAACGGCATGCGCTGCTTGATCATGAACGGATCGAACGGAAGGTCGCCGCGCATGTGCGTGCGGTCGTGGATGAGGTCCCACATGACGAACGTCTGCTCGGTGAGCGACTGGTCGTCGAGCATGCGAGCGGCGGCCGCGGGGAGCTCGAGCTTCGTGATCTCGGCGGCGGCGCGGGTCACGCGGCGGTAGCGGGCGGCCTCGCGGTCCTGGAAGATCGCGCCCCACGTGAACGTCGGGATCTCGCGCATCGCGACCGTCTCGGGGAACAGGACCGCCGAGTTGGTGTCGTATCCGGGGGTGAAATCGATCAGGCGCAGCGAAACGAACAGCCGGTTGGTGTACTCGGTCTCGAGCCGGGCGATGAAGTCGGGCCAGATGGCCTCGACAAGGACCGCCTCCAGGTGTCGATCACGCGAACCGTTCTGGGTGTACATCGGGAAGATGACGAGATGACGGATGCCGTCGACCCGGTGCTCCTGGGGCTGGAAGGCCACGAGCGAGTCGAGGAAATCGGGCACGCCGAGCCCGGCGTCGCGCCAGCGCTGGAAGTCCGCGATCGAGGCTTCGAGGTAGGCGGTGTCGTGCGGGAAGAGGGGCGCGAGAGTCTCGACCGCCTCGACGATGTCGTCGAGGAGCGGGGCGGCGGCTGCCGCATCCGCGATCGACCCGTCGCTCGCCTGCAGACCCTGCAGTGCGACGGTCGCGTTCTTCAGCTGCGCCCACGCCGGAGTGAGCTCGACCTCGGCGACGGTGCGGCCGTCGAGCAACTCGTGCGAGGCGCGGGAAGGCGTCGCGATGGTCATGGCATCCTCCGTTCAGCGGAAATATTCCTGTCGATCCGTCATGCTAACGGTAAACTTACGCATGGCACCAGGGGAGTGTCGCGGCATCCTGATACTGTCGACGCCATGACCGAGGCTTCTGCCCGCCCCGCGCGCCTCGATGACGCCGTCGATGCGGCGATCGTCCGCGAGATCTCCCTCGATGCGCGCGCGACGCTGTCGCACCTGTCGGAACGGGTCGGCCTGTCCGTCTCCGCCGTGCAGTCGCGACTGCGTCGGCTCGAAGCGCGCGGGATCGTGAGGGGTTATCGGCCCGTCCTGGATGCCGAGGCGCTCGGCCGCCCTCTCGCGGCCTTCGTCGAGATCACGCCGCTCGACCCCGCGCAGCCCGACAACGCGCCCGAGCTGCTGGCGCACCTCACCGCGATCGAGGCATGCCATTCGATCGCGGGAGACGCGGCGTACATGTTGTTCGTCCGTGTGCCGACCCCGCGCGACCTCGAGGAGCTGATCCGCGACATCCGCGCGGCGGCGCACGTGAACACGCGCACGACGATCGTGCTCCAGACCTTCTTCGAGGCGCGGCCGATCGAACCGGCCGATTTCCCGGCCTGACTTCTCCTCCCCAGACGCCTTCCCCGGGGCGGCGTCCACGAATACATCCCGGGACGGATGCCACGCCTCCCGCGGGTCTGTAGCGTTGCCGCGATGCTCTCCCTCCGCCCGCTGCGCCGATACCAACTGGTGACCGACCTCGTCCTCGCCGGCTTCTTCGGGCTGCTCGCTCTCGCGCTCGAACTCGCGTCGACCGAACCCTCTGTCCTCGAGAACCTCGGGGTGAGCGTCATGGTCGTCGCGTTCACCGGGGCCGTCGCTCTGCGGCGATTGAACCCCGGGCTCGCCCTCTCGCTGGCTTGGGTGGGTGCCCTCCTGCAGATGGGCCTGGGGCGAGAACCTTCGCCGACCGACATGGCCATTTTCGCGGTGCTCTACACGACCGCGGCCTACGGTTCCCGTCGGGTCTTCTGGACCGGCTTCGCCTCGGCCGTCGCAGGTGCCGTCCTGGTCACGCTGTACCTGGTCGTCCGCAGGCTGACGTCGCCCGTCCAGCCGAACGACGTGTTCGCGATCTTCGCCATTCTTCTGGCTGCGGCGTTCGCGCTCCTGCTCGCGTGGGTGACGGGAGCTCTGGTGCGAACGGCGATGCGCGCGGCGGAGAACAGTCGCGCCCAGCGCCTCGCCGAAGCCGAGACCATCGCGGAGCAGCAGCGCGTGCGCATCGCGCGCGACATGCACGATGTCGTCGCGCACTCGCTGGCCGTCGTGATCGCGCAAGCGGACGGGGCGCGGTATGCCGCAGCCGCCGACCCGGACGCCGCTACGGCGGCTCTCGCCACGATCTCGACGACCGCTCGAGCCGCTTTGACCGACGTGCGTCAACTGCTCACTCAACTGCGCCATACGCAGGCGGAGGGGCCGCAGCCTCGGCTCACCGATCTCGACGCTCTGTACGCGCACGTGCGCGCCGCGGGTGTCGAACTCTCGGTCGATGTCGATCCGGCGCCCCCCGGAGAACCGCCGGCGGCCATCCAGCTCGCGGTGTACCGCATCCTGCAGGAAGCTCTGACGAACGCGCTTCGCCACGGCGTCGACCGTCACGTCGACGTGCATCTCGGGTGGTTGCCCGATCGCGTCGAACTGACGGTCCGTAACGCCCGAGCGGACGGCCCGTCGCAGCCGTCGGGCGGACACGGTCTCATCGGGATGCGCGAGCGCGCGCAGCTCGTCGGCGGCCGCTTGACCGCTGAGCCGCAGGGGCGCTTCTTCGTCGTCCGAGCGACGCTGCCCGTCGGGGCGCCGCAGTGAGCCCCGTACCCGACCAACAGCCGAGAGGAACCGACCGAGTGAGCACCACCCCCGTACGTATCGTTCTCGTCGACGATCAGGCGCTGTTCCGCGCCGGGATCCGGATGGTGATCGACTCGCAGCCCGACCTCGAGGTCGTCGGCGAAGCGTCCGATGGTCGTGAGGGCGTCGAGATGGTCCGCTCGATGCGTCCCGATCTCGTGCTCATGGACGTGCGCATGCCGGTCATGGACGGGCTCGCGGCGACGGCGGAGATCCTCCGCGATCCCGGCGCGCCCCGCGTGGTCGTGCTCACGACCTTCGACCTCGACGAGGCCGCCGCCCGCGCGATCCAGGGTGGCGCCAGCGGCTTCCTTCTCAAGGACTCCGAGCCCGAGTTCCTCCTGTCCGCCATCCGAACGGTCCACGCCGGCTCAGCCGTCATCGCGGCGGAGGCGACCCGCGAACTCTTCGCCCACATCGCCGAGAACGGCACCGCCGAGCCCGTGCCGCACAGTTACAGCGACCTGACCGATCGCGAACGCGAGATCTTCGTCCTCGCGGCGGCCGGCCTCAGCAACAGCGAGATCGCGGCGCAGGAGTTCCTCTCGGAGGCGACGGTCAAGACGCACATCAGCCGCATCCTCTCCAAACTGGCGCTGCGTGATCGCGTCCAGTTGGTCGTCTTCGCCTATCGGCACGGCCTGGTCTGAGCGGCAGCGCGTCCGGGCGCGTGCCCACGTCAGGCGTTGTCGTCGCTCGACTCTGGGTCGTAGGTCCACGTCGGGGCGAGAGCCCGGATGCGGCCCTCGCGCCACTGCCACATCGCCCACAGCCCCGGCCACAGCACGGGGGCGGCGGATCCGCCGATCGTGAGGCGCTCACGCCACAGCGTCCGCCCGGGCTGACCGGGAGCCGCCGATACCGCCATCTGGTGATCCCAGACGTCGAGGGCGGCGAGGGGACCGGTCAACGGCACCCCCCAGTCGCGGAACACCCGCACCCGACCGTTCCCGTCCGTGGTCTCGCGATCGGCAACCGAGATCAGCTGACGCCCGAGGGGCAGGGCGCCGGCCAAGCTCATCTGCACCGGGACGTCGTCTCCGGATGAGAACGAGGTCGGCATCTCACCGAGCGCTTCGACGTCGAGGAGCGGCCCGTACAGCTCCGCGACGGCGCGCGGGGAGTGGAGCGCTCGCCACGCGGCATCCGGATCGCAATCGATCACGAACTTCAACAGAATGCGCATGCAGCGAATTCTGCCGCACCGCCGGTGAGCGGCACCCGGGTTGACGCGGTGGGCGCGCGCACCCGGCTTAGGCTCGGGGGATGCCGAACGACCCCACCCCGCACGCCCAAGCGAACTACCAGGTGCGTCTCGACTGGGGCCGGCCGGGCCTCGGCCGCCTCGCCCCCGCCGACGTGGTGATCCTGGTGCAGACACTCGGCCTCTCGGCCGACGCGCTCGCCGCCATCGAGACGGGGTCGATCTTGCCCGTCGAGGGGCTCCCGACCGCCGCGCTGGTGCGCGCCGCGGCCGGAGACGCCGGGGACGTTCTCGTCGGCGGCATCCGGAACGCGCGTGCCGTGGCCGACCGCGTGCTCGAGATCCAGACGGCGCGCGCAGCGCGGACGAGCATCTCCCTCATCGCGGTCGGGTACCCCGACGGTCGGGATGCCGAGACCCTCCGCTTCGCGGTCGATGACCTCCTGGGGTCAGGGGCCGTGATCGCCGCGCTCGGCGACCTCGGCATCGACCACGCCTCGCCCGACGCGGCCCTCGCGGGCGAGGGGTATCGCGCTCTCCGCGGTGCGGCCCGTCATCTCCTCTCGGCGAGCGGCACGGGTCGGTCGCTGACCGACGCCGGGCGCGCGGATGTGGTGCAGACCGCGGCCGCGCGGGATGCGGCATCCGTCGTCCCCACCCTCATCGACGGCGCGTTCCGCGCGGGCTGAACGGTCGCGAGGCGTGGTGCGGCGTGGATTCGGAGATGGGGCGTGGATTCGGATGAAGCGCGGGATTTCGTCCGAATCTGCGACGCAGGTCCGAATCTGCGATGCGCGTCAGCGCGGCGTCGCCGCCGCGAGGCGCGTCGCGCGGCTGATGTCGCGCCGGACCCACGACAGCGCGAAGCGCGGGTCGAAGTGCGGTGCGCATTTCGCGCACGACGTCGGCCGCGTCGCGCGGCGGTGCCGGTAGGCGACGTGCCCCGCGGGGCACGTACCGACCCACGGGGCGAGTTCGTTGGCGGTCTCGCCGGCGTGGGTCGTTCCGCCGACGTAGCCGAGCTCTCGGGCGGTGCGCTTCCACACCGGACCGTGCCCGGCCGCGCCGCCCGCGATGGCGTGCGCGACCTCGTGCAGCAGCGTCTGGTGGTTGGTGTCGTCGTCGTAGCGGGCGGCGAGGTAACGCGACACGCTGATGCGCTTGCGGGTGTAGTCGCAGAGCCCCGCGCGGCGCTTGGCGTTGTCGAAACCGAAGGTCCATGACGCGTCGAGGTGCAGGGCGATCAGCGCCTCTGCCCAGGTGCGCACGCGCTGCAGTTCGGACATGACCGGAAGACTAAGCGAGGGCTACGACATTCAGCTCGCGACGACCTCGCGCGAACGCCGACGGTCGGCGGCGTCGATCGCGAGCAGCGTCGACTCGAGCTGCGCGTCGGTGGCTCCGGCGTTCTGGCGCAGGAACAGCGCACGCTTGAAGTCGCGACGGGCGCTGTCGTAGTCGCCCTCGTCGTAGTGCACCTTGCCGCGGTGCTGCAGGGCGAAGGCGGCGATGCTCGCCCAGTTCTGCCCCTCGGCTTCCTCGGCGCACATCGTCAGCTCCTGCTCGGCGGCGGCATAGGCGCCGCGGCACTGCATGATCGTCGCGTGCAGGATGCGGGCGCGCAGAAGGTCGCGGCGGGTGCCTGCCATGCGGGCGACGCGCACCGACTGCTCCGAGATCGCGAGGGCCTCGTCGAACCGGTCGAGCACCTTGAGCAGCCACACGCGCTCGAGCAGGGCGGGGAGGCTGCGCTGCGAGCCGATCTCGTCGAGACGCTCCGCGCACTCACGAGAGTCAGTGATCTCGCGCAATGTGTCGGGGTCATACCCGCGGATATAGCTCACCGTCGCTCCTCCCGAATGGCCGATGGTCTCCAGTCTGCGTCGCGAAGGCCGATGTGCCCAGCCGCCACGCGGTCAGCGCTCGAAGACCGCCCCGCGGTCAGCGTTCGAAGAGGGATGCCGAGGGCTTGGGAGACGGTGTGGCGTCGGCATCCGTCGCCGGACGCGCACCGCGGACGAACTCCTCGATCTCGGCCCCCTGCGACACCTTCGCGGGGTGCGGGCCGGCGGCCATGAGGCGTGGCAGCCACTCGACGGGAAGGCGAGCCGCCGAGGCGGCGATCACGAGGTTGCCGAACCGGCGGCCCTTCAGCACCTGCACCTCGGCGAGGAGGATCACCTCGGGGAGCACCTCGCGCACCGTCGCGACCTGACGTCGCGCGAACGCGAGGCCGGGGCCGTCGGAGACGTTGACGAGGAGTACGCCATCGGGTGCGAGCAGGCGTGCGGCCTCGCGATAGAACTCCACCGTCGTCAGGTGCGCGGGCGTCTGCGCCCCCGAGTACACGTCGCTGACGAGGAGATCCACGGCGCCGGTGAGGCCGGCGGGAAGCCGCGAGAGGCCCGCGCGCGCGTCACCGATCCGCACGCGCACCGCGGCTCCGCGGGGGAGGGGGAGGTTCTCGCGAACGAGGTCCCACAGCTTCGGCTCGAGCTCGATCACCTGCTGCCGCGAGCCCGGCCGTGTGGCTTCGACGTACCGGGGGAGGGTCAGGGCCCCCGCACCCAGGTGCACAGCGGTCAGCGGCTGTCCCGGCATCCGGAGTCGATCGATGACCGCGCCCATGCGGGCGATGTACTCGAAGTGCAGGTGCGTGGGGTCGTCGAGGTCGACGTGCGACTGCGGGGTGCCGTCGACCACGAGCTCGAAGCCCGAGACGAAGCCCGACGGCGAGACGCGCGCGATCGAGCCGTCCGACAGTCGTGCGGTGGGGGCGTCGTCGGGTTCGATGCGCATTCGAGCCATTCCTCCACGTTAGGCCCTCGGGTCCGGGCGCTCCGGATGCCGCCGTGCCGCCCGCGGAGGCGGCGGGCGCGCGCGTTGGTGAGCGAATCGCTGCGCCGCACGTCGCCGGGCTGCGCGAAGTGGGTGTTCCGCGCCGTTTCGCTGTGGCATCCTGCCCGCCCACCCGAAACACGATCGATACACACGGGCAATGGGCAGCGGCCGTTGCGACCTGTACGGTCGGGGGAACAGCAAGCGGAGCGCGGCACGACGAAGTGACAGCGCCGTCGGGCTCCTCCTTTCCTCCCCCCGGAAGGTCACAACAAAAAATGCAAGAAAATCTCCGTACCCGCGTGCTCGCGGGAGGCGCGATCATCGCCATCGGTGCGCTCGCCCTCTCGGGCTGCACGAGCCAGCGCGACGACAACGGCGGCGGCAATGCCGGCGGCGACGTCGACTCCACCTTCGTCTTCGGCGCCTCGGGCGATCCGTCGAGCCTCGACCCCGCGTTCGCGAGCGACGGCGAGTCGTTCCGCATCTCGCGGCAGATCTTCGAGGGACTCGTCGGCGTCGAGTCGGGGACGGCCGACCCCGCGCCCATGCTCGCCGAGAGCTGGACGCAGTCCGACGACGGGCTCTCGTACACCTTCCAGCTCAAAGAGGGCGTGAAGTTCCACGACGACACCGACTTCAACGCCGACGCGGTCTGCTTCAACTTCGACCGGCAGAACAACTTCACCGGCATCGCGCAGTCCGAGAGCCTGTCCTACTACTGGGGCAAGATCATGCGCGGCTACGCCGACACGGGCACCTCCATCTACGGGGGCTGCGAAGCGACCAGCCCGACCGAGGTCACGATCACACTGACCGAGCCGTTCGCCGGCTTCATCCCGGCGCTCTCGCTCCCCGCCTTCGCGATCCAGAGCCCCACTGCCCTGCAGGAGTACCAGGCCGACGAGGTCGGCGGCACGTCCGAGGCGCCGACGCTCAGCGAGTACGCCCAGGCGCACCCCACCGGTACCGGCCCGTTCCGGTTCGACTCGTGGGAGCCGGGTGCCGAAGCGACCGTCACCGCGTTCGACGGGTACTGGGGCGAGCAGGGCCAGGTGCAGCAGGTCATCTTCCGCGTGATCGGCGACACCACCGCACGGCGTCAGGCTCTCGAGTCCGGCTCGATCGACGGCTACGACCTCGTCGCGCCGGCCGATCTCGGTGCGCTCGAGAGCGCGGGCTACATGCTCACCAACCGCGACCCGTTCAACATCCTCTACCTCGGGATGAATCAGGCCGACCCCGCGCTCGCCGACATCCGCGTGCGCCAAGCCATCGCCCACGCCATCGACAAGGAGCAGCTGGTGACCCAGGTGCTGCCCGAGGGCACCACCGTGGCATCCCAGTTCATGCCCGAGAGTGTCATCGGCTTCAACTCCGGAGTCACGACGTACGACTTCGACCAGGAGGCCGCCAAGGCCCTCCTCGCCGAGGCCGGCTTCACCGAGGCGAACCCGTTGACCCTGACCTTCAATTACCCGGTCAACATCTCGCGTCCGTACATGCCGAACCCCGAGCAGATCTTCACCAACCTGCAGTCGCAGCTGCAGGCGGTGGGGATCGTCGTCAACCCGGTGTCGAACGAGTGGGGCGAGTACCTCGACCTCATCCAGGGCGGCAGCGAGCACGGCATCCACCTGCTCGGTTGGACCGGCGACTACAACGACCCCGACAACTTCGTGGGCACGTTCTTCGGCGGGAAGTCGAACGAGTGGGGCTTCGACAACGCCCAGCTCTTCTCGGCACTCACCTCGGCCCGCGGCATCGCGACCGAGGCCGAGCAGGACCCCGCGTACCAGGCGGTGAACGAGCAGATCGCGCAGTTCCTGCCCGGTGTCCCGCTCGCGAACCCGGTGCCGACGCTCGCCTTCGCGAAGCGCGTGAAGTCGTACCCGGCCAGCCCCGTGCAGGACGAGGTCTACAACGAGATCGAACTCACCGAGTGATCCGGATGCCGTGGGCTCCGTCCCCCTCGAGGGAGTAGGGGCCCACGGCT
>NZ_JARHXC010000167.1:0-2215 GCF_029222405.1 Microbacterium sp. Kw_RZR3
CGTGGCCCGATCCAGAACTCGCCCACGGACGCATCGGCGTAGAACTCGGGGGTGGTGCGGTCGGCCCGCTCGCGGAAGTAGAGCACGACCTCGTGACCCTCGTCACGCGGCTCGAAGACGAGCACGGAATCGGGCTCGGCATCCGATGCCCACCCGGTCAAGTGGGCGAAGGCCGAGTGCGCGCGGAAAGGGTAGTCGGTGTCGTTGCTGCGCTGCTTCAGTCCGCCGGCCGGGATCACGAGCCGCTGGCCGGGGAAGGCCGCGGAAACCTTCGCTCGACGGCGTGCCGCCCACGCCGCCTGCTCGCGCGGGCTCGGCAGCGAGTCCTCACGCTCGGCCCAGCCCGTCGAGATGGTCTCGAGGAAGCCCTTCGGGAACGGGGCCTTGCGGTTCGTCGTCGAGTTCGCGGGTGCGTCGGTCGCCTGCGGCTCCGCGGTGACGGGGGTGACGGACTGCTCGGAGGGGGCGATCGTGTCGCCGGTGGCGGGGGATTCCATTCGTCCAGTCTCGCACTGCTCCCGGGGGTGCGCTCAGGCGGATCGAGCGTGTCGCGGACGCCGGGGCTCGGCATCCGGAATCGTCCGTCAGCCGGCGGTGCGTTCGAGCTGGACGACGAGCGGACGATGGTCACTGCCCGAACCGTCGAGGGTGCGCATGACGATCGAGCCCGAGACGGTCCAGTCCGGCGTCGCCATGACGTGGTCGATCGGGGCGCCGAGCACCGCGGGGATGTCCGTGGGCCACGTCCCCACGCCGCCGTTGCCGCTCTCGGAGGTGGTGTCGCGACAGCGGCCGAGGGTGCCGCCGTCGACCCCGAGCCCGTTCATGTGGTCGATCGTCGCGTTGAAGTCGCCCGCGAGGATGACGTTGTCGCTCGCGCACTGGTCGGCGAGCCAGGTCAGATCCGAACGCCACTGCGTCATGTAGTCCTCGCGCGGGGCGACGGCGTGCGCGGCGACGATGATGGGGCCGTCGCCGGAGACGGGCATCGCGACCGCGCTCGGCACGGTCGAGGTGTTGCTCGAGCCGTCGAGCGAGGAGTCGATGACGGAGTAGTCGCCCAGCTCGGGCCGGATGAGGACGGTCGTCGAGGTGGCTCCCCACCCGGTGCCGCCGTACTCGGCGTGATGAGCCCACATCGGACGACCCATGTCGCGCATGAGCTCGGCCACGCGCGTACCGGTGTCGATCGTCGTCTCGGGCAGCGTCACGACATCGGCCTGCATGTCGACGGCGAACTGCGCGATGGACTCGGCCGAGGTCGCGGCGCCCGCGGTGTTCCACGTCATGACGCGGAGACTCGTCGCGGTCTTGTCGGGGAGGGTCTCATCTCCCGTACCGCGTTGGACGATCATCAGGCCGTTCGCGGCGGCGGCCACGCCGAAGATCACCACCGAGGTGAGGGCGAGCGCGCGGAGCGGGCGGATGAGGGCGAACAGCAGCGCCAGCACGGCGGCCGCGGCGAGAGCGGCGCCCAGAGCGGCGCGGAAGGAGATGATCTGCGCGAGCGGGAAGGTGCGTTCGAGACCGAACACGCCGGGCCACGTGAGCACCGCGGCACCCGCAGCGAACACGAGCGCGACGATGATTCCGAACAGGCGACGCACGCGCTCGACCCTAGGCGAATCGCCTGAGAGATCCACGGATGCCACGGCACCGGCGCATCGTTCGCGCCCGCGCTTTCGCCCGCGCATTCGCCCGCGTGGTCGCGCCCGGCCCGCAGCGCGGAGCCGCGCTAGGCTCGACGGGTGGAGCATGAGCGTCGATTCGA
This sequence comes from Microbacterium sp. Kw_RZR3, assembly GCF_029222405.1. Classification (NCBI taxonomy): domain Bacteria; kingdom Bacillati; phylum Actinomycetota; class Actinomycetes; order Micrococcales; family Microbacteriaceae; genus Microbacterium; species Microbacterium sp. Kw_RZR3. Next base: position 1,772 of record NZ_JARHXC010000167.1, read on the forward strand.
GGGGCCGAGCGACCTGCACCTCCACTCGACGCACTCCGACGGCACGGAGTCACCGGCTCTGGTCATGGCGGCCGCGCACCGGCACGGTCTGCGGACCGCGGCGCTCACGGATCACGACACCACGTCCGGATGGGCGGAGGCCGCCGATGCCGCCACTTCGCTCGGGATGACCTTCGTGCCGGGGATGGAGCTCTCGGCTCGTCATCGGTGGCGCAGCGTCCACGTGCTCGCCTACCTCGTCGACCCCGACGACGCGGACCTGCGGGCGATGACCGATCGCATCCGCTCGTCGCGTCTGGACCGCGCGCAGATCATGGCGGAGCGGATTTCGCGCGACTATGACATCGCGTGGGACGACATCGTCGCGCAGACGACGGATGGTGCGACGGTGGGCCGACCGCACATCGCGGATGCGCTCGTGGCCCGGGGAATCGTCGCCGATCG
>NZ_JARHXC010000168.1:0-22915 GCF_029222405.1 Microbacterium sp. Kw_RZR3
CGTGTCCGAGCTCCGTCTGGTCAAAGACGAGTTCGAGCTCGCCGAGATGGCCCTCGCGGTCGAGGTCACCGCTCGCGGCTTCGACGACATCGTCGCGGAGCTCCCGCGCATCATCGAGCATCCCCGCGGGGAGCGCGTCGTCGAGGGGGTCTTCCATCAGCGCGCCCGCGCCGACGGCAACGCGGTCGGGTACGACACGATCGCGGCATCCGGACCCCACGCGTGCTACCTGCACTGGACACGCAACGACGGCGCGGTGAAGCCGGGGGACCTCATCCTCGTGGACGCCGGCGTCGAGGTCGACAGCCTCTACACCGCCGACATCACCCGCACCCTCCCCGTCTCGGGGCGGTTCACCGAGGTGCAGCGCCGGGTGTATGAGGCGGTTCGCGAAGCGGCCGACGCGGCGTTCGAGGCAGCGCGACCCGGCGTGCCGTTCCGCCGCGTCCATGAAGCCGCGATGGAGGTCATCGCGGCTCGCGTGGCCGAGTGGGGCCTGCTCCCCGTCACGGCGCAAGAGGCCCTGGATGCCGACACCGGCGGCCAGCACCGCCGCTACATGGTCCACGGCACGAGCCATCACCTCGGCATCGACGTACACGACTGCGCTCAGGCTCGTCGCGAGATGTACTACGACGGTCTACTCGAGCCGGGGATGGTGTTCACCATCGAGCCCGGGCTCTACTTCCAGATCGACGACCTCACCGTCCCCGAGGAGTATCGCGGTATCGGCGTGCGCATCGAGGACGACATCGTCATGACCTCGGACGGGCCCGTCAACCTCTCGGCCGGTATCCCGCGGACCGCCGACGAGGTCGAGGACTGGATCGCTCGGCTGTCGCGGTGACGTTCACTCCCCCGGCGTCGTTCACCACGCGCCCGACCCTCCGGGGAACGTTCGGGATGTCGGCATCCACCCACTGGACCGCCACGGCGACCGCGCAGGCGGTCCTCGAGCGCGGGGGCACGGCGTTCGATGCCGCCGTCGCCGCCGCCTTCGTGCTTCACATCGTCGAGCCTCATCTCAACGGACCCGGCGGTGACCTGGTCGCGCTCGTTCGTCCCGCGGGGGCACCTGAGCCCGTCGTCCTGATGGGTCAGGGGCCGGCCCCCGCCGCCGCCACGATCGCCCACATGACCGGTCTCGGCCTCGACCTCGTCCCCGGCGCCGGCGGGCTCGCCGCGACGGTGCCCGGTGCCGTCGACGCATGGCTCCTGCTGCTCCGCGACCACGGAACGTGGGAGCTCGCCGATGTGCTCGCCTACGCCCTCGGCTACGCCCGCGACGGTCATCCTCTGGTCGCGGGCGCGGCCATGACGATCGGCCGCGTCGCCGCGCTGTTCCACGATCACTGGCCCTCTTCCCTCGCGCGATGGATGCCGAACGGCGAGGCTCCCGCGCCGGACACCGTCGTGCGGAACCCGGCGTACGCCGGCGTCCTGGAGGCACTCGTCCAGGCTGGTCGCTCGGGCGACTCCCGGGAAGAGCGCATCGACGCCGCTCGCGACCGATGGGCCGGCGACGTCCTGCCCGCGGCCGCGGCGTTCCTCTCCCGACCGCACGCGCACTCCGACGGTGGAGAGCACCGCGGTGTCCTGAGTGCCGACGACGTCCGTGACTGGCGCGCCGGTGTCGAAGCCGCCGTCTCCGCTCGCTTCCGCGGGTGGGACGTCTACAAGCCGGGGGTGTGGACGCAAGGTCCCGCGCTGCTGCAGACCCTCAAGCTCCTCGAGCCGTTCGACGACGACGCACTCGACATCGGCACGGGGCTCGGTGCGCACACCGTCCTCGAGGCGCAGAAGCTCGCCTACGCGGATCGCGATGCGTGGTTCGGCGACGGCGACGGAACGGTCTCCCCCGCTGCCCTGCTGGCGGACGACTACGTCACGCAGCGGCGGGGTCTGATCGACGACGAGGCGTCGCGCGAGTTCCGTCCCGGGGCGCCCGAGGGACGGCATCCGGTGATTCCTCCTCTGCGGACCGAAGCGGGTGTCGCCGCCGGAGCAACGGGTGAACCCACGGTTGATCGTTCAGGGCAGACGCGCGGGGATACCTGCCACATCGACGTCATCGACCGCTGGGGAAACGCGGTCTCGGCGACGCCGTCGGGAGGGTGGTTGCAGTCCTCGCCGACCGTCCCCGAGCTGGGGTTCTGCCTCGGTACCCGCCTGCAGATGACCTGGCTCGTTCCGGGTCACCCCGCCTCGCTCACCCCGCGGCGACGGCCCCGAACCACTCTGACGCCGACCCTTCTCACGCGGGGAGACGAGGTCACCGCGCTCGGGTCTCCGGGTGGCGACCAGCAGGACCAGTGGCAGTTGCCGGTTCTCCTGCGCATGCTCGTCGGCCGATACACGCCGCAGCAGGCGATCGACGCCCCCACCCTGCACACGACGGCGATCGCCGACTCGTTCTGGCCGCGCACGTGGACTCCGGCGGGGGCGATGGCCGAGAGGCGGATCGGTGACGGGGTGATCGAGGAACTCGAGCGCCGGGGCCACCGGGTGACCGTGGCCGGCGACTGGGCGTTGGGCCGGGTGAGTGCCGTCGGTCGGGACGCGAACGGACTGCTCTGGGCAGCCGCCAACCCTCGCGGGATGCAGGGCTACGCCGCCGGCCGATGACCGTCCGCCACGGCGGGTGAAACGTCGTCGAGCTGTCCACAGGGTGAAAATCGCGCGCCGCGAAAGTCCCTAACATCCCGGCATGTCCTATGCGCTGCAGCCCGACCAGGTCATCGGGATCGCCGACCGACTGCGACGTGCCCTCGACGAGACGCTCGCGTGTTCCGATGCGCTCCGAGACGCCGTCGACGCACTGAGCACCGCCCTGTCGGGAGCGACGTCGGCGCACGCGGCGTTCGGCGACGGCGCGGAGCCTCGCGTGCGGCTGTCGCGCGGGATCGTCTCGCACGGTCTCGCCGCCGTGGCGGCTCTTCGCCGGATCATCGCCGCCTACGTGACGGCCGACGACCAGATGGCGACGACCACCTCCGCGGCCGATGGAGGTACCGCAGCACCCCTGTTCGACCCCTCGCGATTCGGTGCGCACCCGTCATGACCATCGATACCGCAGCGATTCCGGTCGGCCCCGCGAGCCCCGGAGAGCTCCGCCGCTGCGCGGAGGCAGTGCGCCACGCGGTCGCGCCTCTGCGACTGACCACCGAGGACGTCCTGCTCGCCTGGGGGATGCTCCCCGCGGTGTACCGCGCGCCGGAGGCACAGGATCTGCAGGACGCGCTGATCACGATCGGCCCGGCGGCGGTCGAGATCGCGACGGGACTCGGCCTGGCTTGCACCGCGATCGAAACGCTGGCGGACGAGCTCGAGGCGATCGAACGCGAGCGCGATGCGCTGGTCGAGCGCATCGCGCGGCGCTCGGTCACCGGTCTGCACCAGGCACCCCTTCCCGATGATCGCTTCGGTCGGGCCGTGGCGGACGCCGTGCGCGCAGACGAGGAAGCCGCTTTCCGTCGCGACTGCGCGTCCCTCGTCGACAGATGGGACGCTGCGGTCGAGGCATGCACGGCGTCGCTGCGGGCGATCCCCGAGATTCCCTGGTCGCTGTCGAATGTTCTGAGTATCGATGAAGAACTCGTCGCCGAAGCGTCGACATCGATCACGGATGCCGCGGCCCTACCGCTTCTCGCCCGGTTGGCGGAGCACGGGGGCTCGGGCGCAGCCGCTCTCCTCACCGCGCACCCCGAGTGGATCGGCATCCTTCATCGCACCCGCCCGGCGGCCGTGGCCGCCTGGTGGAATGCCCTGCCCGTCGCCACGGCCGCACAGCTGACCGCAGCGATCCCCGCGGTGATCGGGAACCTCGACGGCGTGGCGATCGCGGCCCGCGTCGCCGCCAATCGCGCGCGGGCCGCGTCGCGGGTAGAAGAACTCCGCCGCCAGCGGCTGGACGCCGTCGGCGTCGTCGATGACCTCGGACACTCCCTTCGGATCCCGCTTGCGGAGGCGAACCGCCGGGTGAGCGACCTCGATCGGGAGATCGCCTACTTCCAGGCCGTCCAGGACGGACGGAAGCAGCTCTACGCGTGGAACCCCGACCATGGCTCGCTCATCGAGATGTCGGGCGATCCGGCGACAGCGACCTCGGCGCTGTTCGTCGTACCGGGGACGAACACGCGGGCGGAGTCGTTCTTCGGCGATGAGCCGGTGACGCGGTTCGCGAACTGGCAGACGAGAGCCGGGCAGGGATCCGTCATGAGCTTCACCGTCATGACGGGACCAATGCCGCAACTGAGCGAGATCCCCCTCGGGGGTGGGCCCCAGCTCAGCACATACGCTTCGCAGCGGGCGCCGGAGTACGCGAACTTCGTCCAAGGGGTCGAGGCCACGGCACCCGGTGTGTGGACCATGAGCTATGAGCACTCGTACGCCGGTGCCATCGGCAGTGCAGCAGAGGCATACGGCGGAACCGTCGATGCGCGCTTCATGGCCGCGACAGTCGGCGCCATCGGACCGTACACGCCCGATCCGCAAACGCGTTACTTCGCCGCGCAGGCACCGGACGATATCAACCGCTACTACGCGGGTTTGAGCCTCGCAGATCTCGGGTTCAGCGTGCCCCCGGAGTCCTTTTCGGGCGTACAGATCGTCGACACGGAACTCCCGGGGTTCAATCCACGGAACGTCATTATCGGCGGCCCAGTGGGCATCCTTTCGGACAGCGTGGAACATCACAACGCACTGATGAGCGACGACGAGTCGATAAACGGCCCTGTGCTTCGTAGCGTCAAGTCACTCCTCGGCGAAGGACCACACGAATGAAAAAGATCCTCGCACCGCTCACCCTCGGGACGGCAATACTCATGATCAGCGGCTGCGCTCCCACACCCCCCACATATGACCAAGTTCGTGCTGAAACGCATGACGTGCTCCGACAAGTTGCGGACCTCGTTCCTGACCCCAAAACTGTCGAACCCAACGAAGAGTTTGAGCCCTACCCATGCGACGACCAGCTCACGCTGGGCGGGGGAAAGGGAAGCTTCTACACCGGCCAATGGTTGGTGTTCGTAGAGGACACCTTCGACGTTCCAGCACTGATCGATAGGGTTCCCGAGGAGCTGGGCGAGGGCTGGCGTATCGATAAACTAGGAGTGCCGGTGAACCACCCCCTGGTGTACCTCGTCAGGGACTCACCGAGGATGTCGCTCACCGTCGAAGAATCGACGTTGGACGGCCGCAAGGCGGTGGAGCTCCTCGCCATCTCCCGCTGCGGCACCCTGTCCGAAGACCAGCGCCCATAACCTTCACAGCGACCGGACGAACTCCGCCACCACCGGCGCCAATCCCGCACCGATCGCGTCCGCCGGGCGCCGCGCGCCCTTCACCTCGAACGAGTGGTTCGCGCCGGCGATCCAATGCACGCGGGCATCCGAGCACGAGGCCACCGCCTCCATGAGTTGCTCGTGAGGGTCGACGAAGGGGTCGTTCTCTCCCTCGACGAACAGCTGCGGCGGTTTCACCCGAGGCAGGTGTTCGACCCGCGGCTTGTCCGGTCGACCGGGAGGGTGCAGGGGATAGCCCAGGTAGACGAGTCCGGCGGGGCTCAGCAGTCCTTCACTCGCGGCGACGGAGGCCATGCGCCCGCCGTACGACTTCCCTGCCGCGACGAAGATCCCCGGTGTCGAGGCCTCGGCGCACCATGACTGCACACCCACCCAGGTGCTCGTGGCCGCGGCGACGGGTCCCGGCATCCGTCGTCCCGCCTCGACGTACGGGAAAACGAACCGCAGCACGGCGAATCCGTCTTCGACGAGGGCCGCGGCAAGGCCCTCGAGGAATGGGTGCGTCATTCCCGCGCCTGCCCCGTGGGCGACCGCGATCGTGGCGGACGCGCCGTCGGGCGCTTCCCAGAGCCCCGACACGCTCGACGCGCCGCCCGGCAACTCGACCGGGATCCGGACGTGCTCGGCGGTCACCGCTCGTCGCGCGGAGCCTCGGGGGCGTCGCCTCGCGGCTCCCCGGCGGCAGCATCCGCATCCGCGGACCCTGTGCCTGCCGACTCGTCCTGGAGGGCCTGCGGCGTGGGCGGAACGATGCGTTCCCCGTAGCGCGGCGGTTCGTCCGACGCGGGCGCAGAACTCGGAGCGGCGGGACGCGGGGTCGACGGCGAGGCGGTACCCGGGGCCACCCGCTCGCCGTACTGCGGCGGGGCGTCGTCCACCGAGACGGGCGGACGCGCGACAACGGTGCGCGAGGTGCCGGTGGGTCCGAGCACTCCGCGGGCCTTGTGGAGGCTGGGGGCCGCCACGCAGACGTCGTAGTGGTCAGCGGTGACCTGCATGACCGAGGCGAAGTCCCGTCGACGGCGGATGATCGAGTAGGTGCCGAGGCTCAACAGCATCCCGAGCGCCATACCCACGAGCAGCACGCCGAGGAAGGTCGCGACCTGCGCCGTGGGCTGACCGAGCACGAAGATGAAGGCGAAGAGCAGACCGATCATCAGACCGTTCAGCGCCCCGGATCGCGCGGCCGTGGCGTATCCGAGACGGCCCGTGATGCGTTCGACGGACCGGAGCCCGGTCCCCACGATCGCGATGTCGCGCGCGGGTACCTCGCCGGCGATGAGGGAGGACACGGCCTTCTGGGCCTGCTCGTACGTCGGGAACGACGCGACCTTCTCGCCGACCTCGTCGCGCCCGGCTCCCGGCCGCCCCGTCAACATACTCATTTCACCATCTTGTCACGCGCTCCTGAGGCGTCACCGAGGTGTTCGCGATGAGCTGCGGACTACGCTGTACCGGTGAGCACGCAAAGGGTTTTCGTCGCCCGCTTGGCGGGCTGCACGGTGTTCGATCCGGCGGGCGACCGCCTGGGGAAGGTGCGAGACGTCGTGGTGATCTACCGCGCGTCAGCCGCGCCGCGCGTCGTGGGGCTCGTCGTCGAGATTCCCGGGCGCCGACATGTGTTCGTGTCCATCGGGCGCGTCACCTCCATCCAGGCCGGTCAGGTCATCACGACCGGCCTCATCAATGTGCGCCGATTCCAGCAGCGCGGCGGCGAGGTCCGCGTCATGGCCGAGATGCTCGGCCGCCGCGTGAGCCTGGTCGACGGCTCCGGCACAGCCGTCATCGAGGACGTCGCGATCGAGCGCAACCGCCTCGGCGAATGGGACGTGGGCCAGCTGTTCCTTCGTCGCCCGCGAACGAGCGCCTCCCCGTTCGCGAAAGGGGCCACGACGTTCGCGGCGTGGACCGAGGTGCGCGAGAACCAGACGCCGGGCGAAGCGCAGTCGGCCGAGCAGCTCGTCGCGACGTACTCCGAGCTCAAGCCGGCCGATCTCGCCAACACCCTGCTCGACCTGCCCGAGGAGCGCCTCATCGAGGTCGCTGAAGAGCTCAGCGACGACCGTCTCGCCGATGCCCTCGAAGAAATGCCCGAAGACGAGCAGGTGCACATCCTCGAGCAGCTCGGCGACGAGCGCGCCGCCGACATCCTGGATGCCATGGAGCCCGACGATGCGGCCGACCTCCTCGGCCAGTTGCCCGAGTCCCGTTCGGAGCAGCTGCTCGAGCTCATGGAGCCCGAAGAGGCCGACGACGTGCGCGCCCTTCTTCAGTACGGCCCCGACACCGCCGGCGGTCTCATGACCCCGGAGCCCATCGTGCTGTCGGCGGATGCCACCGTGGCCGAGGCCCTGGCCCTCATCCGCCGCCACGAGTTGCACCCCGCTCTCGCGGCATCCGTCTTCATCACCCTGCCGCCCTACGAGACGCCGACGGGGCGGCTCCTCGGCACCGTGCACTTCCAGCGGATGCTCCGCTACCCGCCGCACGAGCGCCTCGGCGCCATCATCGACGACACGCTCGAGCCGGTGCCCGCAGACGCGACGGCGGCCGAAGTGGCTCGGCTCCTGGCGAGCTACAACCTCGTCTCGCTGCCCGTCATCGACCAGGCGCACCGGCTCGTCGGCTGCGTCAGCGTCGACGATGTCCTCGACTACCTCCTGCCCGACGACTGGCGCACCCACGACAGCGATGATCCGACGCCCAAGGTCACACTCAGACCGACCGCGACGCAGAGCATCCCCGTCCAGACCCCACCGACCCCGAGGAGGCGCTGATGGCTCGGAACAACCGCCAGCCCGCTCTCGACGCGCCCCGCGGTCGCGGCCGCGTTCTCGCCCCGCGTACGCCGCAGCCGTCTCGCGATCGCTTCGGCCGATTCACCGAATGGGTGGCGCGCGCGATGGGCACGCCGACCTTCCTCCTGTCGCTGACGCTGTTCTGCGTGCTGTGGATGGGATGGAACTCGATCGCCCCCGACGACTGGCGCTTCGACTCCGCCGCGATCGGCTTCACCGCGCTGACCCTCGTGCTCTCTCTGCAGGCGTCGTACGCGGCCCCCCTGATCCTGCTCGCGCAGAACCGCCAGGACGATCGCGACCGCGTGCAGATCGAACAGGATCGTCAGCGCGCCGAGCGCAATCTCGCCGATACCGAGTACCTCGCACGCGAGATCGTCGCCCTGCGCATGGCCGTCCGCGACCTGACGGACGAGGTCATCACGAAGGACACGCTGCGTGCCGAGCTGCGCGCCGCACTCCAACGACTCGACGACCACGACGAGCAGTCACGGCCCGCGCCGTGACGGTCGAACTCGCCGAACGTGTCCGCGCGGCTGTCGCCGCGGTGACCGATCCCGAGCTCCGGCGACCCCTCGGCGAGCTCGACATGGTGCGCGAGATCGACGTCCACGGCTCCACGGCCGACGTCGAGATCGCGCTGACGATCGTCGGATGTCCCGCCGCGGACCGCATCGAGCGGGATGTCCGGGATGCCGCGGCCTCGGTCGCCGGGATCGATGCGGTCGACGTGCGCGTCGGAGTGATGTCGCCCGACGAGCGCAGAGCCCTCACCGAGAAGCTCCGTGGCGGTCGGGCGAAGCGGGAGATGCCCTTCGGCCCGGACTCGCTCACGCGCGTCATCGCCGTCACCAGCGGCAAAGGCGGTGTGGGGAAGTCGACGTTGACGGCCAATCTCGCGGTCGCTCTCGCGGCCCGAGGCCTCCGCGTCGGCTTGATCGACGCCGATGTGCACGGCTTCTCGATCCCCGGGCTGCTCGGCCTGATCGATGCCGACGGCCTTCCGCCCGCCCCGACGCGGATCGACGAGCTCATCCTGCCGCCTGTGGCCTACGGGGTGAAGGTGATCTCGATCGGTATGTTCCTCCGTCGTCCGGGAGAGGATGCCGCGGGCGCCGTCGCCTGGCGGGGTCCGATGCTGCACCGCACCGTGCAGCAGTTCCTCACCGACGTGTTCTTCGGGGACCTCGATGTGCTGCTGCTCGACATGCCGCCCGGAACGGGCGACGTGGCGATCTCCGTGGGCCAGCTGCTCCCCCACGCCGACGTCCTCGTCGTGACCACTCCGCAGGCGGCGGCGGCTGATGTCGCGGTCCGTTCCGGAACGGTTGCCCGTCAGACGGGGCAGCGCGTGATCGGGGTCATCGAGAACATGGCCGCGATGACGCTCCCGGACGGCAGCTCGCTCGACCTGTTCGGCTCCGGCGGCGGCGAGGCCGTGGCTCGCGCCCTGTCGACCGCCGACTCCGACGTGCCCCTCCTGGCATCCGTGCCGTTGAGCCCGGCACTGCGCGGAGGCGGAGACGACGGCCACCCCGTGGTGCTCGGCGCACCCGACGATCCCGCGTCGCGTGCCATCGACGCGGCGGCGGCGGCTCTCGCGGTCAACCCGCGCGGGCTCGCGGGACGAGCGCTCCGCGTCACCCCGTCGGCGTGACCACTGCCCGCTGACGGGCGGCGCGTCTCAGGTGGACTCGTCGTCGAACGGGGGAACCGACCCGGGAACGAAGGGCGGCTTCTCGGGTGTGACACGCGCGGCGACGGCGGCGGCACCGGCGGCGCGCATCGTCGCCGTCGGGGTGTCGTCGAGGAGAGCTTCGCGGACGATGCGACGCGGGTCGTACTGACGCGGGTCGAGCTTGCGCCAGTCGACCTCGTCGAACTCCGGCCCCATCTCTTCGCGCATGCGCGATTTCGCTCCCTGCAGCGTCTCTTTCGCGCGACGGGTGAGCTTCGCGAGGGCTTCGGCGTACTTGGGGAGGCGCTCGGGGCCGATGACGAGTGCGGCGACCACACCGATCAGCATGAGCTTCTCGATGGTGAGCCCGAAGAACATGAGTTCAGATTACCCGCCGCGCCTCGGCCTCCGGCACGACCCCGCCCTCTAGCCTGGGCACGGAGGTCCAGGTGAGTGGTTACGAGGCGAACGAACGGTTCGTGCAGGAATCGACGGTGGAGCCGGAGCACATCGCCCGGGCTCGCGCGCACGCGCTCGAGCTGGGCGCCGCCCCGATCAGCCCCGCGGTCGGCGCGCAGACGGCGCTTCTCGCGGCCGCGACGCGCGCGCTGAACGTCGTCGAGGTCGGCACGGGCGGCGGCGTCTCGGGACTCTGGCTCTTGCACGGTTCTCCGCGCGCCACGCTGACCACCATCGACAGCGAACCGGAGCATCTCGGAGCCGCGCGTGCCGCGTTCGCCGATGCGCGGATTCCTGCGGCTCGAGCACGCTTCATCACCGGTCGTGCGGCCGAGGTCCTCCCCCGCATGAACGAGGCGTCGTACGACATCGTCTTCATCGACGCCGACCCCGACGGCGTCATCGAATACGTCGAGCACGGCCTGCGCCTCGTGCGCGCGGGCGGCACGGTGCTCATTCCGCGCGTCCTCGCGGGCGGCGCCGTCGCCGATCCGGTTCGCCGCGACGCGGTGACGACGGCGTACCGTTCCCTCATCCAGGAGGTGCAGGCCTCACCCGCCGTCTTCGGAGCCCTGTCCACCACGGGCGAAGGGCTCCTTCAGCTGACGACCGTCTCGCCGACGTCCTGAGCGGGCATAACCCCGCAATTCATCCGCTGCACCGCGATACTCACCAACGAGAGAAGGCCGGCCCCGTCAGGGACCGGCCTTCTCTCGTGAAGTTCCGTCAGGATGCGTTGACGACACCACCGAGCACGTCGTGCAGTTCCTTCGCCTCGGCATCGTTCACCGAGACGACGAGTCGCCCGCCACCCTCGAGCGGCACGCGCACGATGATCAGCCGGCCCTCCTTCACGGCCTCCATCGGTCCGTCACCGGTTCGCGGCTTCATGGCTGCCATCGCGGCCCCCTTTTCGTCGTTGGTCTCCTGACAGTTTACCGGTAGCGCGCGTCGCGCGTCGTCCGGCGCGGCGAGCGGCGGCACGGCATCCGTTCAGGGGATCTGCCAGTAGGTGTTGGCCAGTGCGTACATGTTGTAGATCCACCACCACTGCCCGAGCAAAGCCAGGGCGAGGACCCCGATACGCCAGGCGGTGGACCGAGGCACCGCGAGAGCTCCCCACAGGGGCGACACGGGAAGAAGCAACCGGAAGATGCTCGACTGCGGGAAGAACACGAGGAGCAGGTAGATCAGATAGCTGGCCGACCAGAGACGCACCTCGACACCGAGCCGTCGAACCGGACCGAGGAACCACAGCGCGAGAGAGACCCCCACGACGAGGACCACCAGCGCGACGTAGCCGAGCCAGGCCCCGAGTCCCCACTGGGTGAACCAGAACGCGGCAGCCTGCACCCAACCCTCGATCGGGATGAAATGGCCGCTCGCATCGGCGATCCAGTTGCGGCGCCACGCGAGCTCCGTCGCGAGGTACGCGCCCGCGTCGCCCGTGACCATCGCCGCGATGGTCTGCCACGCGAAGCCGACGACCACGCTGACGAGCCCGAGGGCGACGATGTGCACGACCTCGCGTCGCGGGAGCGGATCGCTGCGACGCCGGACGAAACGGTGGATGCCGTACAGGGCGAGGAACAGCGCGAAAGCGAGGATTCCCGGCCGGGTGAACCCCATGACGGGGACGAGGAGGTACAGCCACCCCCATCGCCGTCGCTGTACGCAGCGCAGCGCCATGAAGAGGAGGAACAGGAACAGCGATTCGGCGTATCCGACCTGGAAAAGCGCGGCCAAGGGACCGGCGGCGAAGAAGACCACCGCCCAGGTGGCCGCCGCATCGCCCACGCGATCACGCAAGAGCGTGTGCAGCGTCAGGCTCGCGCCGTAACCGGCGAGGAGCGAGATCGTGACCGCCCCGGCACCCCAGGACCCCAGAAGAGCCCCCAGCCCCGCCGAGAGGTACGGGTACAGCGGAAGGAACGCCCACGCGTTCTCCGACACCGCCCCCTCGGCGTTGACGGGCAGCACGGACGGATACCCCGACACGGCCGCAAGCCAGTACCACTGCGCGTCCCACCCGAGGGCGAGCTCTCCCAGCGACGGGTCGACGCCGTAACGCGATGCCGGTCCCGACATCCCCGCCGCGAGCAGGAAGAAGACCGTCGTGACCACGCGGGCCGCGACGTAGATCAGGGCGATACGCCACGGCACGGGCAGACGAGCCCATCCCCGGACGGTTCCGGATGCCGCGACCTCGGTGGTCACGACCCGCTCAGCCACGCTCGCAGGCCGTGTTCCACGGCGTCGATCTGCGCCACGGGAACGCGCTCCTCGTCGTGGTGCGCGAGGTGCGGATCGCCCGGGCCGTAGTTGACGGCCGGGATGCCGAGCGCCGAGAACCGGGCGACGTCGGTCCATCCGTACTTCGGACGGGGTGTGGCGCCGACCGCCGCCACGAACTCCTGCGCCAGCGGCGCATCGAGACCCGGACGCGCGCCCTCGGCGACGTCGACGATCTCGACGTCGAAACCGGTGAACACATCGCGGACCACTCGTTCGGCACCCGCGGCGTCGCGGCTCGGGGCGAAGCGGTAGTTCACCTCGACCTCGCACGCGTCGGGGATCACGTTGCCCGCGACTCCACCGGAGATCTTCACGGCGTTGAGACCTTCGCGATAGAGCAGCCCCTCGACCTCGATCTCACGAGCGCGGTACTCGGCGAGGCGCGCGAGAATCGGCGCCGCCTTGTGGATCGCGTTCTCACCGATCCACGACCGAGCGCTGTGCGCGCGGACGCCGTCGGTTCGGATGACGGCGCGAAGCGTGCCGTTGCATCCCCCCTCGACCTCGCCGTTACTGGGTTCCCCCAGGATCGCGAAGTCTCCGACGAAGAGATCGGGCCGGTTGCGCGAGAGTCGTCCCAGACCGTTCAGCGACGAGTCGACCTCCTCGTGGTCGTACCACATCCACGTGATGTCGACCGGGGGCGCGACGAGCTCTGCGGCCAACTTGAGCTGCACGGCGACCCCCGCCTTCATATCGACGGTCCCGCGGCCCCAGAGCACGGCTTCGCCGTCGACGTCGCGGTCCTCGACGGGGAGGTTGCGGTTGATGGGCACGGTGTCGATGTGCCCGGCGATCACCACCCGACGTGCGCGGCCGAGGTCGGTGCGCGCGACGATCGTGTCCTCGTCCCGGATGACCTCGAGGTGGTCGTAGTCGGCCAGGGCGGCGGCGATGGCATCCGCGAGAGTGGTCTCGTCGCCGGACACGCTCGGGATGTCGCAGATGGCGCGCGTGAGATCGAGCGAGGACGACGTGAGATCGAGCGACGGCATGCCCCCGATCCTATCCAGCGCGGTGCCGCCGGTAGCCTGGAGCCGTGAGCAACGAACGACGTATCAGCGCTGCCGGACTCTCGACCATCGCCGAGGGAGGGACCGTGCTCGACGCGTGGTTCCCGAAGCCGTCCCTGGGCGGCGAGCCCGAGGTCTCCACCGATCTCGAGGCCCAGGCCGGGGCCGATGAGCGCCGCAATGTCCGTATCGAGACGGTGTCACTGACCATCGATGCCGACGCGGCCCCGACGTCCACGGTCGACGCCTATCTGCGCCTCCACGCGCTGTCGCACCTGCTCGTGCGCCCGAACGAGATCAACCTCGACGGCATCTTCGGGCACCTCCCCAACGTCGCGTGGACCAACGCCGGCCCGATCCACCCCGATGACGCGGCGCGCCTGCGTCCCGCGCTCCAGAGGCACGGCATCCAGATCCAGGGGCTCGACAAGTTCCCGCGCCTCACGGACTACGTGTCGCCCGCCGGCGTCCGGATCGCCGACGCCTCGCGTGTTCGCCTCGGCGCGCACCTCTCCCCCGGCACGACCGTGATGCACGAGGGCTTCGTGAACTTCAATGCCGGCACGCTCGGCTCCTCGATGATCGAGGGGCGCGTGTCGCAGGGCGTCGTCATCGGCGACGGCACCGACATCGGCGGCGGCGCCTCGATCATGGGAACCCTCTCCGGCGGCGGGACCCACCGCGTCTCGATCGGTGCGCGCACGCTGCTGGGTGCCAACGCGGGCATCGGCATCTCGCTCGGCGACGACTGCGTCGTCGAGGCCGGCCTCTACGTCACGGCGGGCACGAAGGTGAAGGTCGGCGACGAGGTCGTCAAGGCGGGCGAGCTGTCGGGGCGCAACGGCATCCTGTTCCGGCGCAATTCGCTGACGGGCGCCGTCGAAGCCTCGGCGCGAGCGGGTGTCGGCGTGACGCTGAACGAAGCGCTGCACGCCTGAGCCGCCGCACTCCCCTCTCATAAACGCGATCCACGCACAGAAACGCGCTCTCCCCGTGTTTCTGCGCGTGGATCGCGTTTATGCGCGCGCTACCCGCGCTGGCCCTACCCGCGCTGGCCCGCAAAGCGGAACGCCCCGCCCCTCGCGAGAGGGACGGGGCGTGTCAGCGCCGGGGTCAGATGCCGGGGTAGTTGCGCTCGGCAGCCCCGGTGTACAGCTGCTGCGGGCGGCCGATCTTGGTCTGCGGGTCGGTGATGGCCTCGCGCCACTGGGCGAGCCAGCCGGGCAGGCGCCCGATCGCGAACAGCACGGTGAACATGCGCGTGGGGAAGCCCATCGCCTTGTAGATCACGCCGGTGTAGAAGTCGACGTTCGGGTACAGACGACGTTCCTTGAAGTAGTCGTCCTGCAGGGCGATCTGCTCGAGCTCTTTCGCGAGGTCGAGCAGTGGGTCGCTGACGCCGAGGGCCTCGAGGACCTCGTCCGCCGCTTCTTTCACGAGCTTGGCGCGCGGGTCGTAGTTCTTGTAGACCCGGTGGCCGAAGCCCATGAGCTTGACGCCCTCTTCTTTGTTCTTCACCCGCTCGACGAAGCGCTCGACGCTCTCGCCGGAGTCGCGGATGCGGCCGAGCATCTGCAGCACGGCCTCGTTGGCGCCGCCGTGAAGGGGGCCGGACAGAGCCTGGATGCCGGCGGAGATCGACGCGAACTGGTTGGCGCCGGTCGAGCCCACCAGACGCACCGTCGAGGTCGAGGCGTTCTGCTCGTGGTCGGCGTGCAGCATGAGCAGAAGGTCGAGCGCCTTCGTCATCACCGGGTTGACCTCGTAGATCTCGCTCAGCACACCGAAGTTGAGCTTGAGGAAGTTGTCGACGAAGCCGAGCGAGTTGTCGGGGTACAGGAAAGCCTGCCCGATGCTCTTCTTGTGGGCGTAGGCCGCGATCACCGGGAGCTTCGCGAGCATGCGAACCGTGTTCAACTCGACGTGCTCGGGGTTGTGCGGGTCCGATTCGGACTCGTAGTAGGTCGAGAGCGCCGCGGTGGCCGCCGACAGCACCGACATCGGGTGCGCGGTCGGGGGCAGCGACGAGAAGAACCGCTTGAGGTCCTCGTGCAGAAGCGTGTGACGACGGATGCGCTCGTCGAACGAGGCGAGTTCGGATGCCGACGGCAGTTCGCCGTAGATCAGCAGCCAGGCCACCTCGAGATAGGTGCTGTTCTTCGCGAGCTGCTCGATCGGGTACCCGCGGTAGCGCAGGATGCCCTGGTCGCCATCGATGTACGTGATGTCGGACTTCGTCGACGCGGTGTTCACGAAGCCGTAGTCGAGCGTCGTGTGGCCGGTCTGCTTCGTCAGCGACGCGATGTCGATGCTCGGGATGCCGTCGGTTCCCCGGAGCACCGGGAATTCGGCGGTGGTGCCCCCCACCGTGAGGGTGGCCTTGTCGTTCTGCGTTCCCGCGTCGCTCACCGCGCCTCCTTGCGATTTCTGGTCGCCCATTTGTTCGGCCACGGGGGCGGAGGCACCCGCGGTCTTCTCGACCGGTGGATGCCACGAGTGCGGCCTCACGGTCGACACGCGCTCGGAGGGATGCCCGAGCACAGTGCTTTTACAGCCTAGTAGCCCGGGGCACGTACAGATGACAACGCCAAAGGATGCCCCCATCGAATGGAGGGATCCTCCTCATCGCTCCCGTGATGCGCCGCGACGCCGTCCGCACCGGCATCCGGCGTCACAACAGACCCTTCGACGACAGCAGCTCCTCGAGGAGGTCGGCCTGCGTCTCCTCGTCGACCGGTGCCGCGAGCACCTCGTCGATCGCGGCCTTGAACGCGGGCCCTGCCGCGTCGAGACGGGCAGACCAGCGCTCGCT
Source organism: Microbacterium sp. Kw_RZR3 (assembly GCF_029222405.1). NCBI lineage: Bacteria > Bacillati > Actinomycetota > Actinomycetes > Micrococcales > Microbacteriaceae > Microbacterium > Microbacterium sp. Kw_RZR3. The sequence goes on from NZ_JARHXC010000168.1 coordinate 16,359, forward strand.
GTCACGACGCCAGTAGCCCATCGTCGTCCACCGCTGGGCAGGGATGCCGAGCTCTCGGCGCAGCCGCGCGCGAACAGCCCTCATGTCGGCGGCCTCTCCCGAGAACCAGACGTACGCGGTCGGATCGAATCCGCACCGGCGTCGCGTCTCGTCGACGAGGTCCTCCGACGAGCACCACAGAACGTCGTCGCCCGGGCGTACGGCCAGGTCGGAGCGGTCGGCGGGATCATCGACGCCGATGACGAGCGTCGCCGGGGGCGCCTCCCGATGCGGCAGCCGTTCCTCGAGAATGCGCCCGAGAGCAGGGAGCGCCGTCGCGTCGCCGCAGAGGAGCAGGCTCGACGTATCGGGCGGCGGGGCATAATGCCCGCGCGGGGCGTCGAAAGCGACGGTGTCTCCGACAGCGGCGCGGGCGGCCCACTCTGTCGCGGGGCCCGCGCCGTGCAGGAGCAGGTCGACGTCGATCTCACCACGGTCTGCGCGGTGATGCCGCACCGTGTAGTACCTCTTGACGGGTTGCGCGCCGGGCACCGGCACCCACAGACCGAAGAACTCGTCCGCCGGCCCGGCATCCGGCAGCCGGGATCCGTCGAGACCGCCGATCGCTCCGAGGGTCACGCGCACCATGTGCGGCGTGACCCGGGACACGGCGACCACACGCGCCTCGTATCCTGGGCGATCGTCTCGAACAGTCATCGACGGGTCCTTTCTCGCGAGGTGAGCAGCCAGGCCAAATAGACGCCTCCGAGGCAGACCGTCACGAGGCCCGTCGGCAGCATGACGGGGGCAAGCGCGCGGGAGGCGATCAGATCGCTCGCGCCGAGAAGCGCGGCCCCCACGAACGCCGAGGCGGCGAACGGAATCGTGCCGGTCCGCCAGACGCGGCGCGCGATCTGGGGTGCGGCCAGGGCGATGAATCCGATGGGGCCGGCGACGGCGGTGGCCACGGAGATCAGCGCGACCCCGATCACCATCGCTCCCCACCGCAGAACGGGCGGACGGACGCCGAGACTCGTGGCCCGCTCGTCACCGAATTCGAGCAGATGCAGGGAACGTGCCAGGGCCGCGATGACGAGGGCCCCGGACGCGAGGCTCAGAACCGCGGGGAGGATGCCGTCGGCGCCGACCCCGTTGAGCGAGCCCGTCGCCCAGACAGCTGCAGCACGGGCGCGCACGTCGTCGAGACGCACCACGAGGACCACGTTGACCGCGGCGAGCATCGCGCTGACGCCGATGCCGGTGAGCACGACCGCGACACCCCCGAAGCCCGTGCGCGCGCAGAGGACGAAGACGAGGACGGCGGCCACCAAGCCGCCGCCGATAGCACCGCCCGTCAACGCGAGGACCGAGGTCGCGCCCGCGAGGGTGACCGCGAGAACCCCGGTGAACGCGCCGACGGAGAAGCCGAGGATGTCCGGGCTTCCCAAGGGATTGCGCGTCACGGTTTGGAACAGCGCCCCCGAGAGCGCGAGGAGGGCGCCGACCACGATGCCGAGCACCGCCCGGGGCAGACGCCACTGTTGCACGACGAGCACCGTGCCCGCATCGCCCGCGCCGACGAGTGCTGCCAGCGCTCCCGTGGGGGTGACGCCGAGGTCACCGAGGGTCAACGTGCCCGTCACCGACACGACGAGGACTCCCCCGACGACGAGCGCGGCGAGCAGTCGCCGTCGACGCAGACGCGGGGGCACGCGCACGATGGCCGTCACACCGGTCTCCGATATCTGTGCACCAGAGCGATGAGGACGGGAGCCCCGAGAAACGCCGTGACAACCCCGAGGGGTACTTCCGCTGGCGCCGCGACCGTCCGGGCGAGGAGATCGGCGACCAACAGCAGCACGGGCCCGGCGGCGAGACTCGCCCAGAGAGCGCGCACCTGATCGGCACCGGTGAACGCCCGGACGGCGTGCGGGACGAGGAGCCCGACGAAGGCGACGGGCCCGATCGCCGCGGTGGCCGTTCCGCACAGCACCACGACGGCGACGAGACCCGCCACGCGCACGCGCGTCACTCGTCCGCCCAGGGCCTGAGCGGTGTCGTCGCCCAGCATCAGCAGGTTCAGCCCGGGCCCGATCGACAGAGCGAGGATCACCCCCGCAGCGATCACGCCCGTCACCAGCAGGGCCGTCGGTGTGTCGCGAGCCGCGAGCGATCCGGCCTCCCAGACGCGGATGCGAGCGTACTGCCCGGGGTCGACGAGGCTCACGGCCTGGGTGAGACCCGAGACGACGGCGGTGAAGGCGACGCCGGCCAGCACGAGCCGTGCCGCGGATGCCGAGCGCCCGACGCCGCCGAGCAGAGCGACGAGCAGGCCGGCCACCGCCGCCCCCACCGCGGCGACCGCCAATGTCACACCGAATCCGCGCAGGCCCAGGACGACGAAGGCGAAGGTCACCGCCAGCGACGCTCCCGCGTTGACCCCGAGGATGCCCGGCTCGGCGAGGGGGTTCCGCGTGAGCGCCTGCATCACCACGCCGGAGATCGCGAGAGCCGCGCCGACGGCGACCGCCAGCACGAGCCGCGGGAGCCGCAGCGTGTGCACGATGAGCGCGGTCTGCGATCCGTCGGGATGCACGAGAAGACCGAGCGCACGAGCCGGCGTCAGCATCGGCTCACCGACGCACAGCTCGGCCACCGCGAGCGCGAGACCGACCAGGACGATCGCGGTGCCGACGGCGACGCGCGCTGCCCGAGGGCGCCGAACGCCCGGGCGTTCCCGGACGGCCGCACCGGTCACTTCTGCAACGGCTCGAGCACCGTGTCGACGAGCTCGTGCACCCAATCCTGCGCGGTGACGTAGTCGGTCACGGTCGAGCGCATCCCGTACACGTGACCGCTCTGCGCGACGGGCAGTGTCTGGAAGAGCGGCGAATTCACGATCTCGCTGACGGTGGGATCGGGGGTGCCGTCCGCGGAGGAGAAGGTGAGTGCGACGGTCACGCCGTCGAACACCGTCGGCAGTTGCTCGAGCGGCAGAGCCGTGTATCCGCGGCCGTCGGTGTCGGGCAGCGAAGCCGCACCGGGGCCATACGCGAGTCCCATCTCGTTCACCACGAGATCGCCGGTCGAGCCGGTGGGCAGTTGGACCGAGAACTGCCCGGGCTCGTCGCCGAACGAGAAGTTGATCCAGCGGTTCCCCTCGATCACGTCGCGGTAGGTCTGCCTGGTGTCGTCGCGGAGCTTCTCGAACGCGGCCTTCTCGGCCTCCCAGGTCGCGGTCGTCCCGGTGGCGGCGGCGGTCTGCCGAGTGATGCTCTGCCAGTCGCCGCGATCGACGCCGCCGGTCACGACGGTCGGGGCGATGGCGCTGAGCCTCTCGTACGTCGCCTGATCGATCTCATCCGCCGTGCCGATGATGACGTCGGGGCGGGCGGCGGTGAGGGCCTCGAAGTTGATCTCGCCGAAAGTTCCCACGGTCGCGGCATCCGAGATCCATTCCATCTGCGCGGTCGTGAAGCTGTCGGCCCACCGCGAGTAGTCGATCGTGGCGACGGGCTTCACGTCGAGCGACATCAGCTGCCACGGGGTGTCGTACGACACCGCGGCGATCCTCTCGGGCTGCTGGGGCACGGTGACCTCACCGTACGCCGACTCGACGGTGGTGGAGGCGATGGATGCCGAAGACGGAGCTGTCGCGGCGCACCCCGAGAGCAGGGCGAGGGTGAGCGCGGCGGCGGAGACCGACAGGGCGGCGCGGCGGCGTGTGAGCACGGGAAAGCTCCTCTTTCTTAGGTAAGGGATACCTAATTATCGCGAGGGGTCAACGGCGCTCGAGAGCACAAACCTCCGCAAATCAGTCGAGTTCTTTCGCAGATCGGTCAACGCGCGGCGAACTCGCGCGGACTCACCCCCGCCGCTTCCCGAAAAGCCGTCGAGAACGCCGCCGCCGAGTCGTACCCGACGCGATGCGCGACCACGCCCACCGCCTGCCCCGCCGCGAGAGCCGCCATCGCCGCCTGCATACGGAGCCGCGAACGCCAGCGAGAGAAGGGTTCGCCCGTCTCGTCACGGAAGCGCCGCGTGAAAGTCCGCGTGCTCACCGCACAATGCCGCGCCCACTCCTCCACCGTGCGGGGGTCGCCGGGGTCCGCGGCGAGCGCGTGAGTGACCCGCCGCAGCCAGGGCGTGCGAGGGTGCGCGAACCCCGCATCGGGCCGCGCGCCGACGGAGAGCAAGTCGAGCGCGAAGGACTCCGCCCGCGCGCGGCGTTCGCCGGCGCGCTCCGTCGTGCCGGCGGGGCCGGAATGCTCGACGTCGAGGTGCGTGAGGACATCGTCGAGCAACGTCGACGTGGTCAGCAGCGTCGGACGCACCAGGGCGTCGGGGACGGCACCGCGCGCGAACCACGTGCAGCGCATGGTGTTGCCCGCACTCGCATGCACCTCGTGGGACGCACGGGCGGGGATCCAGATCGCCGCGCCCCGAGGGACGACGAAGACGGCGCGCTCGGTCGACACCGTCACGACCCCGGTGATGGAGGACAAGAGCTCATGGTCCGGGTGATCGTGCGTCGGCCACCGCTCCCCGGCGTCGGCAGGGGTCACGATCTCGATCGACTCCAAGCGCGGCGACTCAGACATCGATCTCCCGCGTGCGTCCGGCGTAGGCAGCCGGCGTCATGCCGAACCTCGAGCGGAACGCCGAGATGAAGCTGCTCACCGAGTCGTAACCGACCGCGAGCGCGACCTCGTGCACGGGCGCACCCTGGACGAGCAGCCCGACGGCGACGTGCAGGCGCGCCCGCACTCTCCACTCGCGGAACGTGCGCCCGGTGTCGGAGACGAAGGCACGGGCGATGGTCTTCGCACTGACCCCCTCCTGGGCCGCCCACGCGTCGAGGTCCCGATCGTCGTCGGGCGCGGCGAGGAGTGCGACGGCGATAGCGCGGGCGCGCGGATCCTGCGGAAGGGCGACGACCTCGCGCGAAACGGGCGCTTCGGCGATCAGATCGCTAAGGAGGCCGAAACACTCCTGCCGTCGCGTCTCGCGCCGCCCTTCGGCGGCGAGGTACCGCAGGAGCGCCCCGGCGAGCGGATCAAGCGTGAGCACGCGCGCCCGATTCCACCCCTCCGGACTCGGTCGGTGCCGTTGATCCACGTAGGCGCTGACGAGCTCCCCCGGCTCGGTGAAGCGCATCTCGTGCAGCACCCCGGTGGGGATCCACGCCGCGTGGTCGCGCCGAAGGTGCCAGCGGTCGGACCCGACCGAGACTTCCATGGATCCGGATGCCATCCACGCGAGCTGGTCCTCCTCGTGGCGATGCAACGCGAATCCGCTGCCGCCGTCGACGAATGTCGACGTGACCGCGAACTCGGCGAATGTCCACTGGCGAACATGCGACGGGGAGACAGCCGCACCCACGCGGTCAACGTGTTCACCAGGCGACATGATCGTGTCCTCGATCAGCACGAAGTGTCTCCTCACGACGATGGCGAGCAAAGTAAGGCAAGGCTAACCTAGCGGCGCCCTTACCCGTCTACCCGAGAGCCTCCATGTCCGTCACTCTGCACCGCTCCCGTCCCGCGCGCCTCGCCGCGCTCGGCACCGTCCTCGCCGTCACCGCCGCCCTCCTCGCCGGCTGCGGCGGCACCGCCACGGCGGTCGCCGAGAACACGACCTATTCGACCGAACCGAGCGACACGTTCCCCGTCACCGTGACCCACCAGTTCGGCGAGACCACGGTCGAGGCGGAACCCCAGCGCGTCGTCGTCGTGGGCCTCACCGAGCAGGACATCCTCCTCGAACTCGGCACACCCCCCATCGCCACGACCGAGTGGTACGGGGAACAGCCGTACGCCGTCTGGCCATGGGCGACCGATCTGCTCAACGGCGCCGAGCCGACCGTGCTGTCGGCCACCGACGGCTTCGAGTTCGAGAAGATCGCCTCGCTCGAGCCCGACCTCATCGTCGGCACGAACGCGAACATGACGGCCGACGACTACACCAAGCTCAGCGCGATCGCTCCCACGATCGCGAGCGTCCCCGGCAGCGAGCGCTACTTCTCCGACTGGAAGGGTCAGACCCGGCAGATCGCGCAGGCGATGGGACGCAGCACCGAGGGCGAGAAGCTCATCACCGGCATCGAAGAGCAGTACGCGGCGGCCGCGGCCGCCCACCCCGAGTTCGCCGGCAAGACGGCGTCGTTCTCGCAGGGCGGCCCCTGGGAGGGCAGCATCTACGTGTATCCCGACGGCCTGAACACCGACTTCCTCACCGACCTCGGCTTCGTGATCACCCCGGGGCTCGAGAAGTACGTTCAGCAGAAGGGCGCGCAGGCGCTCATCTCGGGCGAGAACATGTCGCTCATCGACGCCGACGTCATCGTCTTCGCCACCGAGAGCGCCGACTCGCTGCCTGCGCTGCTCGACTTCGGAACGACGCGGTCGCTGTCGGCGGTCACCGGAGGACGCGCCGTCTACACTGACGCCGAGCTCGCGGGCGCCATCTACTTCCTCACGCCGCTGAGCCAGAAGTACGTCATCGACAAGCTCGTCCCCCGCCTCGAGAAGGCCGTCGCCGGCACCTCCCCGCAGAGTGTCGAGGGCTGACCCGCGGTG
>NZ_JARHXC010000169.1:0-2809 GCF_029222405.1 Microbacterium sp. Kw_RZR3
CGTGTCGCTGGATCGCGGCACGGATCCCTTCGCGCATCTCTTCCACGGCATCCGTCATGGCCCGGCCGAAGCGCACACTCACCGAGACACGCACGTCGAGCGGGGCATCGGGCTCGTTCTGCTGGAGGCGCACACGCCCCACCAGCACGCCGTCGACGCCGTCACCGACGGAACGGATGAGCTCGTAGAGCGCCCCCTCCGTCACGACGATCTCGACACCGTCGGCGCCTCGGACGAGGGGGATATCGCGGCCCGCGCGGAACTCGCGCATCACCTCGCGCATGATCGAGTCGTACCAGGACTCGGCCAGGGGTTTGGCGGCCTGTTCCTCGACGATCTCTCGCGAGAGCCGCCCCATCCGTTCCATGGATGCCAGAACGGCCTGGCATTCCGCATTGCGCTCGATCGCGGCGATGCGCGGAACGCGCCCGCGATCGAGGTAAGCGGAGAGGTCCTCGAGCGAATAGCCCGAGCCCCCGATGTCGTCGACGTCGTCGCTCATCCCCTCACCTCCACTCCTGCATGCGTTCCAGCACGATCTTCCGAGCCCGAGCGAGTCGGCCGCGCACCGTGGCCGCGTTCTCGCCGACTTCGACGGCGATCTCGTCGTAACTGTGGCCGCCGATCTCGCGCAACACCCAGACCACGCGCAACTCTTCGGACAGCTCGGACAGCACGTTCTTCAGCGCGTCCATCTGCGACGATGCCACAACCGAGCGCTCCGGGTCGTCTTTCGCCGAGACCATCTGCTCATCGATCTGATCGGAGACCTTGCGGGCGCGGAGTCGATCGGTCGCTTTGCGGGACACGATCGTCGTCAGCCAGCTGCGCACCTTCTCGGGCTCGGTGAGGTCGGGCAGGCGCCGCCACGCGGTGATCAGGGCTTCCTGGACGCAGTCGTCCGCGTCGGCGCGCGAGCCGGTGAGGCGGGTGGCGAACGCGACGAGGAACGGCGCGTGACGACGCACCAGCACTCCGAAGGCGAGCTGGTCGCCATCAGCCGCCCGCGACGCGAGGAACGCGTCTGTGGCGGTGGACAAAGAGGGCATCGATTTCCTGTCGGGGTGTGCGTGCACACCCGGGGTGCTGAAGAGGCGGTTCCGTCCACATAGCGAAACACTTCGGACGGAAACCGGACCGAGAGGTTGACGCGGAGCGGACACCTGTGCAGAATTTCCGCTTTCTGGAGACGGCCCCGATGTCGGAGGGCGGCGGTAGCGTCGGAGAACGTCCCCTGACATCGAGGAGCCCCATGCGCATCGCTCTCACCGGCTCGTCCGGAAAGCTCGGCACGGTCGTCGCGCGGGAGCTCCGCGCCGCCGGTCACGAAGTGATCGGTTTCGACATCCGCGGCGAGCGCGGTCCTGGCTTCGTGCAGGTCGACCTCACCGACTACGGCCAGGTCATCGACGCGCTCGCGGGAGTGAATGATCAGCACGACGGCGTCGACGCCCTCGTGCACCTCGGCGCGATCCCCGCTCCCGGCATCCGGTCCGACGTAGCGACCTTCCACAACAACATGACCAGCACGTTCAATGTGTTCTGGGCGGCGGTGCGCCTCGGCATCCAGCGAATCGTCTACGCCTCCAGCGAGACGGTGCTCGGTCTGCCGTTCGACATCGACCCGCCCTACATCCCCGTCGACGAGGAGTACGCGCCGCGACCTGAGTCGGTGTACTCGCTGGTCAAGACGCTCGAGGAGCGCTTGGCCGTCGAACTGGTGCGTTGGAACCCCGAACTGTCGATCACGGCCCTGCGCTTCTCGAACGTCATGGTTCCCGACGACTATGCCGAGTTCCCGTTCGACGCCGACGCGCGCACCCGCAAGTGGAACCTGTGGGGCTACATCGATGCGCGTGATGGCGCGCAAGCCGTCGAGCGCGCCCTCGAGAAGACACCGGCCGGGTTCGACACGTTCATCATCGCCGCGGCCGACACCGTCATGACCCGCCCCAACGCCGAGCTCGTCGCCGAGGTGTTCCCCGGCGTCGAGACGCGCGGCGATTTGGGCGAGAACACGACGCTGCTGTCGATCGACAAGGCGCGCCGCCTGCTCGGCTACGACCCGCAGCACTCGTGGCGCGACACGCGCTGACGCGGAAACGCTCGATCGAAGTGCCACACTGAGTGCGTGACCGCTGCCGACCCCTCTGCGACGACGACGGCTCCCGCGCGCCGCGGGCGTCCCGGGTACGACCGTGAGGGTCTGCTCGCCGTCGCGGTGCAGCTCTTCAACGAGCAGGGATACGACGCGACGAGTGTGGCCGACCTGGCCCGTCGCCTCGGCCTGACGAAGTCGGCGCTGTACCACCACTTCGCCTCGAAGGAAGAGCTCCTGGCGGTCGCCCTCGAAGCGGCGCTCGGCGGCCTCGAGGCCGTTCTCGACCAGCCCGGTGCCCGCGAGGGCGCGGCATCCGATCGTCTTCGATTCGTCCTCACGGGGGCGACGGACGTGCTGGTGGCCCAGTTGCCCGCGGTGACCCTGTTGCTTCGCGTGCGCGGGAACAGCGCCGTCGAGCAGGCGGCGCTCGAGCGCCGACGCGTGTTCGACCACCGCGTCACCGCCCTCGTCGCCGAGGCGCAGGCGGAGGGCAGCGTGCGCGATGATGTCGACGCCGCGGTCGCCGCGCGCCTGCTGTTCGGCATGATCAACTCGGTCGTCGAGTGGTACCGCCCCGGCGGCAGTGTCGACGGCGATCGCCTCGGCCACGACATCGTGCGGATCGCGCTCGACGGACTCCGCACCGTCTGAGCACCCGCACGCGCCGACCGCGCGGACCGGCCGAGCACGCGTACCGGCTGAGCGCGC